>DATLYY010000022.1 GCA_035574275.1 Verrucomicrobiia bacterium | reverse complement strand
CGCCCCTACATGTAAGGCAGAGATTAGAAACTGGAAATTAGAGATTCGTCCGCACCGCGCCACCCAGATTCTTCGCTGCGCTCAGAATGACAAGATGGGCGGGGTGACCCTGCCCCTACAAAGACAAGAACGGGCAGGCACGAGACCTGCCCCTACGAAAACAAAAAAGGGCGGGCACGGGGAGCCGCCCCTACGGAACACCCCCTCCGGCCTGCGGCCTCGTCCCCCTTGCCAAGGGGGACAAAAAGGGCGGGGCAATTCCTAATTCAGCCCTAATTCTTTTTTTACTTCCCCCACCGCCTCCACCATAACTTTTAATTTGTCGATGGCTTCCTGGACGGTGCGGGTTTTGAGGCCGCAGTCGGGGTCGATGAAAACCTGCTGGGGGTCGAAGACCGAGAGGGCTTTGTAGATGCCCTGCTTGACTTCTTCCTTGGTTTCGATGCGGTGGGAATGGATATCGGTAACCCCCACGGAAACTCCCTTGGTGAACTTGGGGGTTTTGAAAATGTCCAGATTGGAATAGCCGGAGTTGGCGAATTCCAAATCCAGCATATCGACGGCCAAGTCCAAAACGCGCGGGTACATCACTTTGAAATCGCCGTAGCAGATGTGGGAGATGGTTTTGGCCTTGATTCCCTTGGTGACGATTTTCATCGCCTCCACGGCCAAGTCCACTTCGTCGGGACGAGTGGACAAAGCCGGTTCGTCAATCTGGATATACTTGGCGCCGGCTTTTTCCAAATCGGTCACTTCCTCGTGCAAGAGCTTGGCGAAGGCCAGAACGACCGCGCGGCGGTCGGGATAGAAGGTGTTAAAAGACCAGTCGCACATCGTGTAGGGACCGGTGAGCATTCCTTTGACCGGCTTTTTGGTGAGGGACTGGGCGTATTTGAACATCTCGACGGTCATCGGCTTGGGGCGGGAGAGCCTGCCTTTTACCACCGGCTTGCGGTAATAGCGGTTGCCATAGGAGCGAACCAGGCCGGAGACCCCCATTCCTTCCAACTGCTCGGCGAAGTAGGTGGTCATATCCCCCCGCTCCATTTCACCGTGGACCAAAATGTCGAGGCCAATATCTTCTTGAATCTTTATCCATTCGCGGGTGGCCTGCTTTTCCAATTCGTGCAGTTCTTTTTCTTTCAGTTCCCCTTTGGCAAAGGCGTTGCGGGCTTTTACAAGGTAGTCCGGTTTGGGATAACTCCCTACGGCGGTGGTTTCTAACATGCGTCTTCCATTTCCTCTTTGGTCATCCATTTTTTGTTTCGTCCTTTTGCAGGGGCGAGGCATGCCTCGCCCTTACAAATCCTTGACGGGCGACCGCCGGTCGCCCCTACGGCAATCCGTCCGGTGGGCACGGCACGCCGTGCCCCTACGAAACACCCCCTCCGGCCTTGCGGCCTCGTCCCCCTTGGTAAGGGGGACACAAAAAACAGAACCCGTGCAATATATCCCTGCTAACATCCGCCTTTTTCTTCGATTTGTTTGATTTTTTCCACGCGGCGTTCGTGGCGGCCGCCCGCAAAATCGGTCAAAAGCCATGTTTGCACAATCAATTCGGCAATGTCCGGAGTAATATATCGGCTTCCCAAAGTCAAAACATTGGCGTCATTGTGCTCCCGAGCGAGTTTGGCCATGTCGGCATTGGTGCACAAGGCGGCGCGGACGCCGCGCACCTTGTTGGCGGCGATGGTCATTCCGGTGCCGCTCCAGCAGATGGCGATGCCGAAATCCGCTTTTCCTTCGGAAACCGTCTTCCCCACTTTGCAGGCGAACTCGGGATAATCGACGGAATCCTCGGAGAAGCCCCCCAAATCGGTGACGGAGTGTCCCTCGGCGGTCAATTTCTTTTTGATTTCCTCTTTGAGTTTAAAACCCTTATGATCCGCCCCGATGGCGATTTTGCGGGGCTTCATTTGCCGGCAAACACCTTTTCCTGATTTTTTACCGGGTGGTTCTTTTCCTTTTTGGCCGGCGGATGAACGAAGGTCAACCAACCGCGGCTGTCGGATTCCGGATGCTCAAAGATGTCGAAAAAGCGCTTTTGCAGTTTCTTGGTAATCGGGCCGGCGGAGCCGGAGCCGATTTTGATTTTATCAATGGAAGTAATTGGGGTAATTTCCGCCGCCGTGCCGCAGAAGAAAACCTCGTCGGCGATGTAGAGCGCCTCGCGCGGGATCGCTTCCTCGATGACCCGGATACCCAACTCGCCAGCCAGATTGATTACCGTGTTGCGGGTGACGCCGGGGAGAATGGCGGAGGCGAAGGGGGGAGTAATAAGCGTTCCGTCGCGAACGATAAAGATATTTTCACCGGAGCCCTCCGAAACGTGGCCGGAATAGTCCAAGGCAATCCCCTCGGCATAGCCGTGGGCCCGGGCTTCCAAGCGAATCAACTGCGAGTTCATATAGTTGGCGGCGGACTTGGCCATCGCCGGGAAGGTGTTCGGGGCCATGCGCGACCAGGAGGAAACGCCCACGGAAATCCCTTTTTCCAACGCTTCCGCACCGAGGTACTTGCCCCACTTATAGGTGGCAATCGTTACATCAATCGGGCAATTTGTAGGATCCACACCCAGTTCGTAATAGCCGCGGTAAACGAGGGGGCGGATGTAGCAGGCCTCCAGTTTGTTTATGCGTATCAGTTCAATGGAAGCGTCGCACAACTGTTCCTTGGTATAGGCGGGCTCCATGCGGTAAATCTTGCAGGAGTCGATGAGCCGCTTCATATGGGCATCCAGGCGGAAGACCGCCGGGCCCATTTTGGTCTTGTAGCAGCGGATTCCCTCGAAAAGGCAGGAGCCGTAATGCACCACGTGGGAGAGAACGTGAATCTGGGCATCGTCCCAGTTCACCATCTTCCCGTTCATCCAGATTTTGGCTTCTTTTTCCAACGGCATAAATCCTCCCGGTTGTCCTTAAGATACTTTCTCGGTCACGATTCCGCCAAACAAATTTTCGGTGCCTTTCAGAACCTCGCGGGAAATCACGATCCGCTGGATTTCGGAGGTCCCCTCCCCTATTTCGCAAAGCTTCATATCCCGGTACATCCGCTCCACCGGGAAGCGGGAGGAATAGCCGGAGCCCCCCAGAATCTGAATCGCCTCGTAGGTGACAAAATTGGCGGCCTCGGAGGCGAACAGTTTGGCCATGGAGGCCTCCTTGACCAAGGGGAGCCCCATATCCCGCATACGGGCGGCGTGGTAGACCAGATGACGGGAGGCCTCGATTTTCGTGGCCATATCCGCCAGCTTCCATTGAATCGCCTGATAGGAGGCAATCGGAGCTCCGAAGGCGTGGCGCTCCTTGGCGTAGCGGGCGGCAATATCGAACGCCCCCTGCGCCAAACCCAGGGCCATTCCGCCTATTGCAATCCGGCCGGTGTCCAACGTCATCATGAACTGCTTGAAGCCGTTCCCTTCCGGCCCCAACAAATTCTCCTGCGGGCAGAAAACGTCGTCCAGATGCAGAAAGGCGGTGTCCGAGCCGCGCAGGCCCATTTTGTTCTCCTTTTTGCCGGAGGAAAACCCCTTCCAGCCCCGCTCGATGATGAAGGCGGAAATTCCCTTCGGGCCTTTGGAATTCGGGTCGGTGCGGGCGGTCAGGTTGAACACCCCCCCGAAGGAGGCGTTGGTGATCCAGCATTTGGTGCCGGTGATTTTCCAGCCGCCCTCCACTTTCTCGGCCGCCGTCTGGGTGTTGCCTGAATCGCTCCCCGCCTGCGGCTCGGTCAAGCCGAAGGAGGCGATTTTTTTGCCGGAGGCGACGTCGGGCAAATATTTTTTCTTCTGCGCCTCGCTGCCGAAGCGGACGATGGGGGAGCAGCCCAAGCCGTTGTGCGCGGCCACCGCGATGCCGGTGGAGCCGCAGACGCGGGAGAGTTCCTCCACGGCGATGACGTATTCCAGAAACTCAAACCCCGACCCGCCGTATTCCTTGGGAACGACCATCCCCAGATACCCCTCTTTTCCCATCGCATCGAAAAGCTCTTTGGGGTAGACGCCGGTTTCATCCACTGCCGCGGCGTGCGGGGCGATTATCCGCTCGGCGAAATCCCGGACTTTGGCGCGGAAGTCGTTGTATTTTTTTTCTAAATACACTTAGCTCTTCTTTAAAATGGAACGGGAGATGACGATTTTTTGGGCCTCGGAGGTTCCTTCGTAAATTTCCGTGACCCGGGCGTCCCGGAAGTAGCGCTCCACGGGATATTCCTTGACGTAGCCGTAGCCGCCGTGAATCTGCACGGCCTCGTTGGTCACCCAGTTGGCGGCCTCGGAGGCGAAAACCTTGGCCATGGAAACGTCCCCGGCGGAATCGCCGTCTTTTTCGCAAAGCAAAGCCGCTTTGTAAACCAACATACGGGCCGCTTCGATTTTGGTGGACATGTCGGCCAGCTTGAACTGGGTGGCCTGAAAATTGGCAATCGGCTGGCCGAAGGCGAAGCGCTGTTTGGAATATTTCAGCGCTTCTTCAAACGCCGCCTCGGCAATCCCCAACGCCTGGGCGCCGACGCCCACCCGGCCGATGTTCAAAAGGGAAAAGCCGATTTTGAGCCCCTGCCCTTCCTGCCCCAACAGATTCCCCGCCGGCACTTCCGCATCGGAGAAGGAAATTTCCCGGGTGTCGGAACATTTGAGCCCCATTTTCTTTTCCTTTTCACCGACGGCAAACCCTTTCGTATCTTTCTCCACCAACAAGGCGGAAATTCCCTCCCGCCCCAAATCCGGGCGGGTTTTGGCGAAGACGACGAAAATCCCGGCGTAGCCGCCGTTGGTGACCCAGTTTTTGGTGCCGTTCAAAATGTAGCTGTTTCCCTTTTTGACGGCGGTGGCCTTTAGCCCGCCGGCGTCCGTGCCGGCATCCGGCTCGGAAAGGGAGTAGGCGCCGATGAGTTCCCCCTTGGCCATGCGGGGGAGGTATTTTTTTTTCTGCTCGTCGGTGCCGTATTTGACAATCGCCTGGCAGGCGAGGGAATTGTGGACGGAGAGGGTGATTTCGACGGCGGCGTTCGCCTTGGAGATTTCCTCCAAAGCCAGAATGTAGGAAAGCGGGTCGAGCCCCAGCCCACCGAACTCTTCGGGCAGAAGCATGCCGAAATACCCGAGCTCGGCCATTTCCGAAAGAACCGATTTGGGCATTTCCTCCGTCTCGTCCCATTCGCGGGCATACGGCGCCAGCCGTTTTTGGGCGAATTCGCGGGCCGAGTCGCGCATCAGTTGCTGCTGTTCGTTCAGCTCAAAATCCATCGCTCTGTCTGCTCCTCTTCATTATTGAAAGACGGGCACAATATATTGTGCCCCTACAAAAACCGGTAAGGGCACGGCACGCCGTGCCCCTACGATTGATAATCGTAAAATCCCTTTCCTGTCTTTTTCCCAAGATACCCGGCCTGCACCTTTTTGACCAGAAGCGGGCAGGGGCGGTATTTGGGGTCTTTGAAGCCGTCGTATAAAACGTTCATTATAGCCAGACAAACGTCTAATCCAATAAAATCGGCCAAGGTCAAGGGGCCCATCGGGTGGTTCATCCCCAATTTCATCACCGTGTCGATCGCTTCCTTGGAGGCGACCCCTTCCATCAGGGCAAAGCAGGCCTCGTTTATCATCGGCATCAAAATCCGGTTGGAGATAAAACCGGGGTAATCGTTCACTTCCACCGGCGTTTTGCCCAGCTTTTCGGAGACCGTACGAACGGCCGCATAGGTCTCATCTGTGGTTTGTGCACCACGCACCAATTCCACCAGCTTCATCAAAGGAACGGGGTTCATAAAGTGCATGCCGATTACCTGCCCCGGCCGCTTCGTTGCGGCGGCAATGGCGGTGATGGGAAGCGAAGAAGTATTGGAAGCCAGAATCGTCTCCGGCGGGCAGTGCTTATCCAGCGCCGAAAAGACCTCTTTTTTGACGCCGAAGTCCTCCGAAACGGCTTCCACCACCAACTGGCAGGAAGAGGTGCCGTCCAGGGATGTGGCCGGAGCAATTGCGGCCAATGTCTTATCCTTCTGTTCCGCCGTTATCGTCTGTTTCGAGAGTTGGCGTTCCAGATTCGCCTTGATGGTGGACAAACCGCGGTCCAAAAATTCTTTTTTGGCATCCACCAGGACCACCGGCCAGCCGGAGAGCGCGAAGACGTGGGCGATGCCGTTCCCCATTGTGCCTGCGCCGATGACGCCGATTTTTTTTATCGAATCAATTCCAGTCAAATGTCGACCCTTCTTATCTTGCGTCGAAGGGCACGGCACGCCGTGCCCCTACGAATATCCGGAAAGGGCGAGGCATGCCTCGCCCCTACATCATCTCGATGGACAGCGCCACGGCGTTGCCGCCCCCCAGACAAAGGGAGGCCAGGCCGTTTTTCAGACCTCTATCCTGCAGCGCATATATCAACGTCGCCAGAATGCGGGCGCCGGAGGCGCCGATGGGATGGCCCAGGGCAATCGCCCCGCCGTGGACGTTCAGGCGTTTCCAATCCCAGCCCAACTCCTTGCCGTCCGCCAGAACCTGCGCGGCGAACGCCTCGTTGGTTTCCATCAAATCCCAGAAATTGATATCCACCCCCATCTGCTTCATCAGCTTGCGCACGGCGTAAATCGGAGCGTAGAATAAAAGCTCCGGGTCGGTGCCGGCGGAAGCGTAGCCGTTTATTTTGGCCAGCGGCTTTAAGCCGTTTTTTTCGGCATACTCGAGGGAGCTGACCACCACTGCCGCGGCGCCATCGTTCAACCCGGGGGCATTGCCGGCGGTAACCGTGCCATCTTTTTGAAAAGCCGGTTTCAACTTGGCCAGCTTTTCCATCGAGGTATCCGGACGGATGCATTCATCCTTGTCGAACTTCAACGGCTCCCCCGTTTTTTGCGGAACTTCCACCGCCACGATTTCCTTGGAAAACTTGCACCCCTTTTGGGCCGCGGCGGCCTTCATATGGGAGTTATAGGCGAACTCATCCTGCTCCTGCCGGGAGATGTTCGATTTTTTGGCGGTCAGCTCGGCGGCGTTCCCCATATGGAAATTGTTGAAGGAATCCCACAGGCCGTCCAGAATCATCGTGTCCTTCAATTCACGATGGCCGAATTTGAGTCCGCCCTTGGCCCCGTGCAGAACGTACGGGGTGGTGGACATCGATTCCATTCCGCCGGCCACGATAAGCCGTTCATCTCCCGCTTTTATCGCCTGCGCGGCCAGCATCACGGCTTTCAGTCCGGAGCCGCAGACCTTGTTGATGGTCATGGCCGGAACGGAGGTCGGCACGCCGCCGTGAACGGCGGCCTGGCGGCCGGGGGCCTGGCCTTCGCCGGCCTGCACCACGTTTCCCATTATCACTTCGTCAATCTCTTCCGGCTTGGAGATGCCGGCCCGCTTGACCGCTTCGCGGATGGCGATGGCGCCAAGCTGCGGAGCGGTGTAGTTGGAGAGTCCGCCCAAAAAATTGCCGATGGGTGTGCGGCAGGCGGAAAGGATGACCGGGGTTCTGGATTTGTCTGTCATAAAGACCTCCTGATTCTATATGGAGGGTGTGCACGAAACTCAACCACCCCTCCCAGATTCTTCGCTTCGCTCAGAATGACAACCTTTTTCGTTTTCAATAGGTTCCAACCTTTACGTTATTTGTGACCAACTTTGCCTCGGTGGCTTTCTTTACATCTTCCACTGAAATACCTTCGGCGGTTTCCAATAAATGCAGCCCGTCCGGCGCCACGTCCATCACGGCCAAATCGGAGATAATCCGGTGCACCACTTTTTTGCCGGTCAAAGGGAGCGTGCATTTTTTCAACACCTTGGAGGCGCCGTCCTTGGAACAGTGCTGCATGGTAACCACCACCCGCTTGGCTCCGGCCACCAAATCCATCGCTCCCCCCATTCCCTTGACCATTTTCCCCGGAATCATCCAGTTGGCCAGATTCCCCTCCTCGTCCACTTCCATCGCCCCCAGAATGGTCAAATCGATATGCCCGCCGCGTATCATCGCAAAGGAATCGGCGGAGGAAAAATAGGAGGCGCCGGGGACTTCGGTTATCGTCTGTTTTCCCGCATTTATCAAATCGGGATCCTCCTCCCCCTCATACGGAAAAGGACCGATGCCCAGAAGACCGTTTTCGGACTGCAGGACGACCTCCATTCCCTCCGGAATGTAGTTGGCGACCAACGTGGGCATGCCAATCCCCAGATTGACGTAGAAGCCGTTTTTAAGTTCGCGCGCCGCTCTTTGGACGATTCGTTCTTTGCTCGATACGCTTTTCATACTTCTCGCCTTGTAAAATCAAGTTGACGTAGATACCGGGGGTGTGGACACAATCCGGGTCGATTTGCCCGATTTCAACCAAATGCTCCACTTCGGCGATGGTAAAATCGGCCGCGGTGGCCATCATCGGGTTGAAGTTGCGGGCGGTTTTGCGGTACTGCAAATTCCCCGCCTTGTCGCCGCGATACGCTTTTACCAGCGCCAAATCGGCCCGCAGGCCCTTTTCCATTATATACTCTTTATCATTGAAAACACGTGTTTCCTTCCCTTCGGCAATCACGGTGCCGACGCCGGCGGGGGTATAGAAAGCCGGGATTCCGGCGCCGCCGGCTCTGATTCGTTCGGCAAAAGTCCCTTGCGGTACGAACTCCAGCTCGAGCGAACCGTCCAGAAATTGCTTTTCAAAGGTGGCGTTTTCGCCAACATACGTGGAGACCATTTTTTTGATTTGGCGGGTTTGCAAAAGCAGTCCCAGGCCGAAATCATCCACGCCGGCGTTGTTGGAGATTACGGTCAGGTTTTTTACGCCCGAATCGCGCAGGGCGGCAATCAAATTTTCCGGGATGCCGCAGAGCCCGAAGCCGCCGACCATGATGGTCATTCCGTCTTTGATTTCGGCTTTTTCGAGCGCTTCGCGCGCCGTTTTGAGCGACTTATCCATAGCCGTTTGAATTTAAGCGGAAAGCCCTCTTGTGGCAAACGGACAAGGGAAGTCCACTACCCCCGCGCCAGCAGGGCCTGATAGGCCTTGGAACGGGGAGGGCGGCCCAGAAAATCGATAATGAGCCGGCTGGCTTGGGCAATTCCCAAAGCGTCCAAACCGGTTTTGAAACCCAGTCCTTCCGCCAAAAGCACCAGTTCCTCGGTGGCGATATTCCCCGCCGCGCCGGGGGCGTAGGGACAGCCGCCAAGGCCGCCGGCGCTGGAATCGAAACTGCGGCAGCCCATTTGAACGGCCCGCAAAACATTGGCGACCGCCAGGCCGCGGGTGTCGTGGAAATGGAGGGCCAGCTTCGTTTTTGGGAATTTCGCAAGCTTCGTCAAAACCTTCTCCACGGTTTTGGGCGTGGCGACGCCGATGGTATCCCCCAGCGAGACCTCGAAGCAGCCGATTTCCAACAAGGCCTTGGCTACCCGCTTTATCGTTTCTATTTTGACCGCCCCTTCGTAGGGGCAGCCCCAGACGACCGAGAGGTAGCCGCGGACTTTGATTTTTGCGGTGTGCGCCTTTTCGGCGACATCTTCGAATACTTTCAGCGACTGGTCGATGCTCATTCCGATGTTTTTCTGGACAAAGGTTTCGGAGGCGCCGGTGAAAAGGGCGATGGCGGAAACGCCGGAAGCAAGGGCGCGCTCCAGCCCTTTTTCGTTCGGCACCAGAAAGTAGGCGGCGGCGCCGTGCAGCGAAACGCCTTCCAGCACCTTTTCCGAATCGGCCATCTGGGGGATTTTGTCCGGGCGGACGAAGGCGCCGGCTTCGAATTCCCGGACGCCGGCTTTAAGCAGGCGGCGGATGAATTCCTTTTTGATTTCGAGGGGGACCGGCTGGGCTTCGTTTTGCAGACCGTCCCGCGGGCCGACTTCAACAATGCGGAATTGTTTACTCACTTTTCACTTTCCTGTCATTCTGAGCGCAGCGAAGAATCTGGGTTTTCATACCAGTCGGCACTCAAATCTTCCCATTTTGGATTAACCGATTCAATCAATGCAATCTTCTTTGAACGCAACCAGCCCTTGATCTGTTTTTCCCGGCTTATGGCCTCACGAATATCGGGGCCGGCCTCGAAGTAAACCAATTGTGTAATCCTGTACTTTTTGCTGAATCCAGGAATAAGCATCTGTTTGTGTTCATAAACGCGGCGTTCCAGGTTGTTGGTTACACCGGTGTACAAAGTCTTCGATTTATTCGTCATTATATAGACGTAGTACTGTTTCATGCGACATTCCAACTGCGAGATGCTTCGCTTCGCTCAGCATGACAACTTTACTTATCATTAGTGGAGCATTTGAAGAAGGGGCGGCCTTTTTCCAGAACTTCCCCTTCCTTCACCAGCACTTCCTCGATGAATATCTTTTCCGGGGCGCGAAAGGAGAATTCCATCTTCATCGCCTCCAAAACGACCAGCATTTCCCCGGCGTTGACCCAGCGTTTGGGGCCGACCAGAAGCTTGACCACGCGTCCCGGAAAGGTGGCGGCCAATGCCGTCTGTTCGGCGCCGCCCGTAGGAGCCGCTTTGCGGCCCGGCTCGACGATTTCCAGAACCCCCTGCATTTGCGGCGTGGAAACGAGAATCTGCTTTCCCTGCCGCAAAATTTTCCCTTTCAGGCGGCTTTTTGAAACGCTGACCGGTTCGCCGTCGAGGCGGACTTCAATACGGTCGTAATGTTTTATCATTTCAACGGCTGTGCTTTGGCCGTTGGGCAAGACAATCGAGAATTTGCGGGTGCTCACAGGTAGTCCCTTCCCAATGGAAGCTTTCTGAAAAGCGAGTCCTGCCTTTGCATGGGCGTCTTTCCGGTTTCCACGACAGAAGATGACTCAAAGGCCAAACTTAAAACCTGCGCCAAGCTCTCTTTGTTCCAGCTTGGCGGAGAGCCGTCGAAGGTTTCCTCCACGAAGTGGGTGTGATAATTCCCTTCCGTAAACTTGGGATGTTCCAAAACGGCAATCAGAAAATCCCGGTTGGTGGTGGGGCCGACGATGGTCGTTTCCCGCAGGGCGGCGGCCAATTTGGCAATCGCTTCTTTGCGCGTTGGCGCCCAGGCGATGATTTTGGCCAGGAGGGGGTCGTAGTTGGCTGAAATCATCCCGGAATTTCCAAAGCCGGTTTCGATTCGCACCCCCTTGGCGCGGGGAAAAGCCAATTCATAAACCCGGCCGGGCTGGGGGGTGAAGCCCTGATAGGGGTTTTCGGCATAGAGCCGGGCTTCAATGGCGCATCCTTTGGGATGCAAATCCCCCAGAAAGATGCTTTCATCCTGCGCAATTCGGAGCTGCCACTGCACCAAATCAACGCCGTAGCGCTCTTCGGTAATCGGATGCTCCACCTGCAGGCGGGTGTTTACTTCAAGAAAATACCATTCCCCTTTGGAATCGAAAATGAACTCGACCGTACCGGCGTTGGAGTATCCCGCCTCGGACAGAAGCCGGACGGCGGCATCCTCCAAGAATTTTCGCTGAACTTCTGAAATCACCGGCGAGGGGGTTTCTTCGATGATTTTCTGGTGGCGCCTTTGAACCGAGCAATCCCGCTCCCCCACGGCCACCACCTTGCCGTTTTTGTCCCCCAAGACCTGCACTTCGATATGGCGGGCGGGGCTGACCAATCTTTCGACAAAGACAGTCGAGTCGCCGAAGGCGGATTGGGATTCCCGTTGGGCCGAGTTCACCGCTTCCGCAAACTTCTCCGGTTCGAAAACCTTGCGCATTCCCCGGCCGCCGCCGCCGGCGGAGGCCTTTACCAGAAGCGGAAAGCCGATTTGCCCCGCCGCAGCATCCAATTCTTTTTGCGAGACCTGTTTTTGAAAAGTTACGAAGGGAACGGTTGGGATGTTGAGTTTATTGCAAAGCTCCTTGGCCTGAACCTTGGAGGATAAAAGCTCCATTGACGCAGGCGGCGGGCCGACCCATTGCATTCCGGCATCCAGAACAGCCTTGGCAAATTCTTTATTCTCGCTCAAAAAGCCGTAGCCGGGGTGGACAAAGCCGGCCTGGTTTTCTTTGGCCAGCTTTATCAATTTCGGAATGGAAAGGTAGGTTTCGGAAATCCCTTTCCCTTCAAGCGGACAGACCAAGTCGGCTTCTTGGGCGGCAATCGAGCCCAAATCATCCACCGCCGCCGGCAGGATGGTGAAGAAACCGAGTTCGCGGGCGGCCTGGATGATGCGGATGGCGATTTCGCCGCGGTTGGCTATAAAGAGGCGTTTATTCTGCATTGAACCAATTCGAGATTCTTCGCTGCGCTCAGAATGACAATGGCGACATTATTCCGCCCAAGGGGGAGTTTTTTTCTCAAAAAAGGAGGCAAAACCGGCCTGGGCTTCTTTGCCCGTGCGCAACTGGGCCATCCAGACAGCGGCCTGATCGTTGATGTCCGCCGGGGGGAAGGGCCACTTGGCCAGATACTTCTTGGCGGAACGGACGGCTCCCGGCGCGGCTTTTTTGAAAATCTCCGTCCATTTTTTCTGTGCCTCGTTCAAACCGGCCTCCCCCTCCGTCATTTCGTGAACCAGCCCGATGCGCAGTGCGGCGGCGGCGCCGAATTTTTCACCGGAAAGGAACAGCGAACGGGCCTGCGACAAGCCGATTTTGCCAATCACAAACGGACCGACGACGGCGGGAATCAGCCCGACGCGCACTTCGGTCAAGCCGAAAACCGTTTTGCTTTCGGCCACCACATGGTCGCAGACGGCAACCAGGCCGACGCCGCCGCCCAAAGCGGCGCCCTGAACGAGGCCAATTACTGGAGCAGGAAATTCATTAATAATGGAAAGCATCCGGGAAAGTTTTTGGGCGTCCTCAATGTTTTGGGCGGCGGTGAAACTCAAACTGGACTTCATCCAGTTCATATCCGCCCCGGCGCAGAAGACATCCCCCCTGCCGCGCAGGAAGACGACCCGCAGTTTGTCATCCGAGGCCAAAGTCGAAAAAACGGAAGCCAGCTCGGCAATCAAGTCGGGATGAAAGGCGTTTTTGACCTCCGGACGGGAAAGCCAGACGGTGGCGGCCATACCTTCCCGCTCGACGGAAAGAAACTTACATTCGAAAAACGCCAAAGCGGGTCTCCTGATAGGGGGACTGGTAAGCAAGTTCGAGGGCCAGCCCCAGGGTGGCGCGGGTTTCTTCCGGCAACAAAATTCCGTCATCCCACAGGCGGGCGGTCGAGAAATAAGGGGAGCCCTCGATTTCGTATTTTTCCAAAATCGGCTTTTCAATCGCCTCTTTTTCTTCCGGCGTCGCCTCCCGCTTGACGGTGGAAAGGACCATCGCGGCCTGCTCGCCGCCCATAACCGAGATGCGTCCCTGCGGCCACATCCATAAAAAGACCGGCTCGTAGGCCCGCCCGCACATTGCATAATTCCCCGCTCCGTAGCTGCCGCCGATAATCACGGTCAGTTTGGGGATGTTCGAATTGGCCACCGCCATCACCATTTTGGCGCCGTCCTTGGCGATGCCCCCCGCTTCCGCCTCCCGGCCGACCATAAAACCGGTAATATTCTGCAAAAATAAAAGGGGGATCTGGCGCTGGTTGCAAAGCTCGATGAAATGGGTGGCCTTCAAGGCCGAATCGGAAAAGAGAACGCCGTTGTTGGCCAGGACGCCCACTTGATAGCCGTAGATGGAACCGAAGCCGCAGACGAGCGTGGTGCCGTAGAGCTGTTTGAATTCAAGGAAGCGGCTGCCGTCCAGAAGCCGGGCCAGAAGCTCCCGCACGTCCCAGGGCTTGCGGATGTCTGCGGGCATGATGTCATACAGTTCGTCAAAATCGTACAAGGGCTCTTCGGTCTCGGCGCGCGGCTGGCCGAAGGTCTGGGTCGGCTTGGGCAGCGTGGCGACAATCGCGCGGCAGCGCTCCAGGGCCTCCTCCTCGTTTTCCGCCAGATGGTCGGTGACGCCGGAGCGGCGCGAGTGCAAATCGCCGCCCCCCAGTTCCTCGGCGCTCACCTCCTCCCCCGTGGCGGCCTTGACCAATGGCGGGCCGCCCAAGAAGATGGTGCCCTGATTTTTGACGATTATCGATTCATCGCTCATTGCCGGGATGTAGGCCCCCCCCGCCGTGCAGGAGCCCAAAACGACGGCGATTTGGAAAACGCGGGCGGCGGACATTCGGGCCTGGTTGTAAAAAATCCGGCCAAAATGCTCCCGGTCGGGGAAAACATCGGCCTGCAGGGGGAGAAACGCGCCGCCGGAATCGACCAGATAGATGCAGGGCAGATTCAATCGTAAGGCGATTTCCTGCGCGCGGAGGTGCTTTTTGACCGTGACCGGAAAATAGGTTCCCCCTTTGATGGTGGCGTCGTTGGCGACAACCATCACCGGCCTACCGGAGACATAGCCGATGCCGGTCACGAGTCCGGCGGCGTGGATGCCGCCGCCGTAGAGGCCGTTGGCCGCCAGCGGCGAAAGTTCGAGGAAGGCGGAATCGGGGTCCAGAAGTTTGCGAATCCGCTCCCGCACCATCATTTTGCCGGCGGAGGTGTGCTTTTTGCGGGCCTCTTCACTTCCACCAACTGCTGCCTCTTTGCGTCGGGTTAGGTATTCATCCCGCAAAAACTGGTGTTTTTTGCGGTTTTCGCCGCCGGTTTTGACCTGAAAAGCGGTGGCCAAAACCTCCATTTGAGTAAAATCCTGTGGCGTCATTCATTGGGATAATACGAGCCGGCGAAAACAAAGGCAAGTAGGGCACGGCTCGCCGTGCCTCTACGTTCTTAGGCGGTTTCTTTGAGTTCGATTAGAACCCCGCCGGAGGATTTGGGGTGGAGGAAGGCGATTTTTTTACCTTCGGCGCCGATGCGGGGAACTTCATCGATGAGCCGGAAACCCTCGGTTTTCAAGCGGGCCAGTTCGGTAACAATATTTTGAACGCCGAAGCAGAGGTGGTGCAGGCCGGGGCCGTTTTTCTCCAGAAAACGGGCAATGGGGGAATACTTCGTAATCGGCTGAAGCAATTCGATACGCTGATTGCCATAATGGACGAATTGAATCAGGACACTGTCCGCGTCCGATTCAAAAACCCGGGAGGGTTCGCCGCCAAAATTTTTGAGGTAGAATTCCACGGATTCCTTGAGGTTCCGAACCGCGATGCCTAAGTGGTCAATTTTGTAGTTCACAAAACCACCGCTCCGCGGTATTCGCCCCATTCTTCGCGCAGGACAGTGCAGATTTCACCGAGGGTGACATAATTTTCGACGCAGTCCAGAATGACCGGGAACATTCCATCCGTACCTTTCGCTACTTTTCGCAATGCCTCAAGCTTTTGCTTAACGGTTTCGTTATTTCGGCGGTGGCGCAAATCGGAAAGGCGGGCCATTTGGTCTTCGCGGACTTTGGGGTCGACTTTCAGGATTTTACCGGTGAAGGAATCATTTTCGACAAATTTGTTGACGCCGACAACGATTCGCTCTCCCCTTTCGACCTGCTTTTGGTACTCGTAGGCGCTTTGTTGAATTTCACGCTGGAAGAAACCGGCTTCCACGCAAGCCAAAGCGCCCCCCATTTTTTCAATTTTCTTCAGGTACTCCCAGCACTCCTCCTCCAGCCGGTCGGTCAGATGCTCGACATAATAGGAGCCGGCCAAAGGGTCAACCGTGGCCGGGACGCCGGACTCGTGGGCAATCACCTGCTGGGTGCGAAGGGCCAATTGAGCCGATTTTTCGGTGGGCAGGGCGAGGGCTTCATCGTATGCATTGGTGTGCAACGATTGGGTTCCCCCCAAGACGGCGGAAAGGGCTTCGAGCGTGGTGCGGACCAAATTCACTTCCGGCTGCTGGGCAGTCAAGGAGGAGCCGGCGGTTTGGGTGTGAAAGCGGAGCTTCAAGGAATCCGGCTTTTTGGCCTTGAATTTTTCCTTCATAATCCGCGCCCAAATTCTGCGGGCGGCGCGGAATTTGGCGATTTCTTCGAAAAAATCCTGATGGGCGTTGAAGAAAAAGGAAAGGCGGGGAGCAAAGTCGTCAATTTTCAAGCCCACGGACAAGGCGGCGCGGACGTATTCGATGGCATCGGCAAAGGTGAAGGCAAGCTCCTGCGCGGCGGTGGAGCCGGCCTCGCGGATGTGATAACCGGAAATCGAGATGGTGTTCCACTTGGGCAGATGCTCCTTGGCATATTGAAAAATGGAGGTGACCAGGCGCATAGACGGCTTTGGGGGAAAAATATAGGTGCCGCGGGCGATGAATTCCTTCAAGATGTCGTTCTGGACCGTGCCGGAAAGTTGGGATAAGGAAATGCCCCGCTTTTTGGCGACGGCGACATAGAGGGCCATCAAAATGATGGCGGTGGCGTTGATGGTCATCGAGACGGAGACCTTGTCCTGCGGGATGCCGTCGAACAAAAGCTCCATATCCTCTATGGAACAAATGGCCACGCCGGTTTTGCCCACTTCGCCGGCGGCAAAAAAAGAATCGGAATCGTAGCCGATCTGGGTGGGCAGATCAAAGGCGACCGAAAGGCCCGTCACCCCTTGTGAAAGAAGGTAGCGGTAGCGCTCGTTCGATTCCTTGGCGGTGCCGTAGCCGGCGTATTGGCGCATCGTCCAGAGGCGGCCGCGGTACATATCGGGATAAATGCCGCGGGTAAAGGGGAACTCTCCCGGCTTGCCCAAGCGCTTTTCGAGCGCTTTGAAATTCTTGACGTCTTTTTGGGAATAGACAATTTTGGGCTGGGAACTCAAGCCGGAAAGTTTTATTTGAGGTGTGCGATTGATTTTCTTTGTCGTTTTCTTCAATCTTCAACCTGTTGTTAATCGTTGGGATACCAGCTTTCTATAAAGCGTTACTCGAGAGTTATCAAAATTTGATTTTGTTCCACTGGCTGGCGTTGGGCGACTTTTATTTCCTTCACCCGGCCGGCACCAACGGCTTTGATTTCGTTTTCCATTTTCATCGCCTCCATGACCAAAAGCCCCTGCCCGGGGTGGACATCCTGTCCGACGGCCACTTCTATTTTGACAACCAGACCGGGCATCGGGGCGCGCACCACCTTTTCCTTTGAGGTAGACTTTCCGGCGCCGGAAAGCTGGCGGGCGCGAAAGAGTTTCTCTTCCTCCACCAGAAGGCCATAATGCTGACCCGAGGCAAAAACGGAAAGCCCTTTTTCGCTTTCCTTGACCTCCAAATCATAGGAACGGCCATCCAGCAAGATAGAAAGAGCGCCGCCGCCGTTCAGGGAGACCAGATCGACCGTGTGCGTCTTGCCGTTTATCGTGACGGCCATTGTGCCGTTCAAGTTCTCGACGCCGACTTCGTAGCTTTTTCCGTCCAGCTCGAGATGATAGGTTTTTACCATTGGCGCAAACCGGCCCGGCGGGCCTCCTCCTTCCAGACCGAAGTTGTCCGGCCAGCGGAAGCTGCCGGCGCTGCTGACTGTCTTTTCAGTTCCTTAAAAAGAACCGCCCCGATTAAAGCGGGTATCAAGCCACTTGGTCGAAGATCCGGCAACTCTTTTTCCTCCTCCAAAAAGAAGGTGGAAAAATCCCCTTCGTTGAAACGGCGGTGGGTCAAAAGGGATTCGTGGAAAGGAATGTTGGTGGCGATGCCGAAGATGCGGAATTCCTCGAGGGCGCGGCGCATCCGGCTGATGGCCGCGGCGCGGTTGGGCCCCCAGCAAATCAACTTGGCCAGCAAAGAATCGTAAAACAGCCCGACCTCCCAGCCCTGATAGACACCGGAATCCACCCGCACGCCGGGGCCGGCCGGCTCGCGATAGACGTCAATTTTGCCCGAGGAAGGGAAAAAATTCTGGGCCGGGTCTTCGGCGTTGATGCGGCACTCGATGGCGTGCCCGTTCCACTTTACATCTTCCTGTGCCAAAGGGAGTTTCTCCCCGGCGGCGATTTTCATTTGCAGGGCGACCAGATCCAGCCCGGTGAGCATTTCCGTGACCGGGTGTTCCACCTGCAGCCGGGTGTTCACTTCGAGAAAATAGAAGTTCTTGTACTCATCAACCAAAAACTCCACAGTGCCTGCGTTCAGGTATCCGGCGTTTGTGGCCAAGGTGACGGCTGCTTCGCCAAGTTTTCGACGCAGGTTTGCATCCACGACAACTGAGGGAGATTCTTCCAAAAGCTTTTGATGACGACGCTGGATAGAGCATTCCCGTTCCCCCAGATGGATGCAGTTGCCAAAGGCATCGGCCAAAATCTGGATTTCGATGTGGCGGGGGCGGGAAAGGTATTTTTCGAGATAGACAGCGCCGTTGCCGAAATAGGAAAGGGCTTCGGAAGAGGCCAACTTTAAGGCCGAGGCGAAATCGCTTTTCCGTTCCACCTTGCGCATTCCCTTCCCTCCTCCCCCGGCCTGGGCTTTTATTAGAAGCGGAAATCCCAGCTTTTCGGACTCTGCCAAAGCATCCGCTTCAGAAACATTTAGCGGCAGCTCAACGCCGGGGACGATTGGAACGCTGCAAGATTGTGCCAGCCGGCGGGCGCGGACTTTGTCTCCCAGTTTCAGAATAGCATTCGCCTTCGGGCCAATGAAAACCAAGCCGGCTTCTTCCACCGCCTGGGCAAATATTGAATTCTCCGACAAAAGGCCGTAACCCGGATGAATGGCCTGGGCGTCGCATCTTTGGGCGGCGGCAATGATTTTTTCCATCGAGAGGTACGATTCCTTGACCGGAGGCGGCCCGATGGGGTAGGCCTCGTCCGCCAGCCGGACGGCGAGGGATTTGCGGTCGGCCTCCGAAAACACAACAGCCGAAGTGATGCCGAGATCCCGGCAGGCACGGATGACCCGCACGGCGATTTCGCCACGATTGGCGATTAGAATTTTCTTGAACATACAATGAAAGGTCGGACAACAGACATCAAAATAAAAAGCCCATCCTTTCCCCACCCAGATGCTTCGCTTCGCTCCGCATGACATTCACTCTTGTTTTTTCAAAACCGCCGTTATGGTCGAGCGGAAAGTAGTCAGCTCTGGCAGGCGCGTCAACATATGCACCAAATAAGATAAATAAAAAAGGGGGCGGAAGTGCAGGTGCATATCCTCGGATAAAATCATTTTTTCAACGGCAAAGCCGGGGAGGTTTTTGAACTTTCCGGGACGGTTGAAGCGGTGATAGACACGGAAGATGTCCTTTGGAGAGATGAGGAAAAAACGGACGAGAAAATAACGCTTGAGCCGGTAGGGTAACAACCGGGGAAGAAAAGAAATGTAGCTCAAGATGTTGGGGGTTTGAATGAGAACCTTCCCCCTCTTTTTTAGCACCCGGCGCCATTCGGCCCAAACCAGTTCCGGTTTTTCGAGATGTTCCAGAACATAGCGGGAGGAAATGAAGTCGAAGCTTTCGTTTTTAAAAGGAAGCGCTTCCAACCGCGCACGGACAAAGTTTTTGGGGTTAGCCAAAGGGTTTTTGGAATCGACGCCCACTTTAAATTCGAGAGAATCGTACTGGTTGATGATTTTGTTCTCCCCGGCGCCGGCATCCAGCCAGAAGCGGGAGGCGGCGAGACAGTCTCTAAGCAGCGAAAAATAAATGTCCCAGCGGAAGTGAAAGCTGGGGGCGCGGCGGGAAAGAAAGTTCTTTGCCCATTCGTAATTTTTCTCTGCTTTTGTGGAGAAGAATTCCATAAATCAATGGAAAGATTCTTCGCTTCGCTCAGAATGACAAGAAAAAACTGAAAAACTCAAAGGGGGATATTGCCGTGCTTTTTGGGGGGGACGGTGTCTTTTTTGTTCTGCAAAAGCTCCAACGCGCGGATTAGGCGGGGGCGGGTTTCTTTGGGTTCGATGATATCATCAATGTAACCACGGGCGGCCGCCTCGTAGGGGTTGGCGAATTTTTCGCGGTATTCCTCGATTTTTTTCTCCAACAACTCCTGTGGGTTGGAGGCGGCTTCTATTTCCCGTTTGAAAATGATTTCGGCCGCCCCTTTGGGGCCCATCACGGCAATCTCCGCCGAGGGCCAGGCGTAGTTAAAATCGCCGCGGATGTGTTTGGAGGACATCACGTCGTAGGCGCCGCCGTAGGCCTTGCGGGTAATCACCGTGAGTTTGGGAACCGTTGCTTCGCAATAGGCATAAAGCAATTTGGAGCCGTGTTTGATGATGCCGCCGTGCTCCTGCGCCGTGCCGGGGAGAAAGCCGGGGACGTCCTCGAAGGTGACCAACGGAATGTTGAAGGCGTCGCAAAAACGGACGAAACGGGCCCCTTTGGCCGAGGAATTGATGTCCAGAACACCGGCCAGAATGGCGGGCTGATTGGCGACAATGCCGATGGAACGGCCGCCCAAGCGGGCGAAGCCGACGACGATGTTGGCGGCGTACTGCTCGTGGACCTCAAAGAAATCGCCGCCATCCACCACCCGGCGGATGACATCCCGAATGTCGTACGGCTTGTTGGGATTGTCCGGCACGATGCCGTTCAGCTCTTCATCCTGCCGGTCAGCCGAGTCATTCGAAGCAACCAAAGGGGGGTCATCGAGATTATTGGACGGAATGAACGAAACGAGTTTTCGGACTTTTTCCAACGCCTCCATTTCATTATCGACGGCGAAGTGGGCCACGCCGGACTTGGCGGCGTGAACGTCCGCGCCCCCCAAGTCCTCAAAGGTGACATCCTCGTGGGTGACGGTTTTGACCACGTTCGGGCCGGTAACAAACATATAGCTCGTGCCGCGAACCATTACCACAAAATCGGTGATGGCGGGGGAATAGACCGCGCCGCCGGCGCAGGGGCCCAAGATGGCGGAGATTTGCGGAATGACGCCGGAGCAAAGGGTGTTGCGCAGAAAAATATCGGCATAGCCGCCCAAGCTGACCACCCCCTCTTGAATGCGGGCGCCGCCGGAGTCGTTCAAGCCGATGACCGGGCAGCCGTTTTTCAACGCCAAATCCATCACCTTGCAGATTTTTTCGGCGTGGGCTTCCGACAAGGAGCCGCCAAAGACGGTGAAATCCTGCGAGAAGACGAAAACGGAGCGGCCGTCGATTTTGCCGTGGCCGGTGACCACGCCGTCCCCCAGATACTTTTGCTTCTCCAAACCGAAGCCGATGGAACGATGGGTGACAAACGGGTCGAATTCCTCGAAGCTTTCCTCGTCCAGAAGAAGCGCGAGCCGCTCGCGCGCAGAGAGCTTCCCCTTTTTGTGCTGTTCTTCGAGACGGGCCTCTCCCCCACCCAAGAGCGCCTGCTGGCGCATTTGTTCAAGGAGTTTGAGTTTTTCTTTCAGATCCATTTTATACGGCCTTCCTTGTTTCGCGGTCTCGGAGCAGGGACTCCGGGTTACCCAAAAGTTTAGAAATTTTCATATTCAATTCAAATTCACCGGGACAGCCACCAACTTACCATCTTTTTCTTCTAAGCGGCCAATTTTCACCTGCAAATCATGGTCGAATGCGATCAGGGTACCTTCGGACGCGAATTTGGGGACCAGTTCCCGCTTGACCTTCATTGTCTCTCGCGGGAACAAATCGACTCCGGCGACATAGGCGGTGCGAATGTGAAAACGGGAGGGAAAAATATCGGCATAGTAAACCAAGGTCGAACCGCCATCCGAGATTATGCAGCCTTGGTGGCCGGGGGTGTGGCCGCCGGTCAGGCGCAACGTCAAACCGGGAAGAATTTGCGCTTCGCCGTCGAACAGTTCAACCAGCTTGGCCTCCTCTAAAGCGGCCAAATCATCCGGCAGATAAACAGCACCAGTGCGCTCGTCCGGTTTTTGGGCGTCCTCCCATTCTTTTTTTTGAATCAGGTGGCGGGCCTTGCGAAAAACCGGCGCTTTGTGGCCGTTTTCCAATCGAACCGCCCCGCCCAGGTGGTCGGTATGCAGATGGGAAAAGAAGACGAAATCGATGTCGTCCGGCGAAAAACCCAGCCCTTTCAAACCGGGGAGCATATTGGAGGGGGTCCAACAACTGTAAACTTTTCTATCCTGCTCGGTCAGAGCGTCTCCCAAACCTGTATCTAAAAGAATATTTTTGCCGTGGGCGCGGATGACATAGAGGTTGTTATCCATTGGAATCCGGTTCTTGTCATCCGGGGGAATCAATTTCTGCCACATCGTTTTGGGGACGACCCCGAACATCGTGCCGCCATCCAGATGAAAGCGGTTTTCGACGAAATGAAGGACTTCAAAGCGGCCGACTTTCAGCACTACCTTCCGCCCAGATAATGCCCCGCAATGACCAGCCGCTGGATTTCGGAGGTGCCTTCGTAAATTTCGGTAAGGCGCTGGTCGCGGTAGAGCTTTTCCATTATGGTGAACTCGCCGATGTAACCGTAGCCGCCGTGGATTTGCATGCCCCGGTCGACGCAGAATTTGGCGGTCTCCGTGCCGTAGAGCTTGGCCTGCGAGGCCTCAATGGTGAATTTCTGGCCGGAGTCCGCAATCTGGGCCGCTTTATAAGTCAACAAGGTGGCTGCTTCCACCCGCGTGGCCATATCGGCTATCATCCATTGAATCGCCTGCAGTTTGGCAATCGGCGCGCCGAAGCAGACCCGCTTGCGGGCATACGCGATGGATTCATCCAATGCCCGGCGGGCGATGCCGACCCCCTGCGCGGCGACGTCGATACGCGCGCCGTCCAGGGTGGAAAGAGCGTAGCGGAAGCCCTTGCCCCTCTCCCCCAGCAAAGCCGAAGCGGGAACTTTGCAGTTTTTGAACCACTGCCGGCCGGTGGTGGCGGCCTTCATTCCCATTTTGTATTCGAGCGTTTTGGCTGAATACCCTTCCAACTTGTCCGTCTCCACAATCAGGGCGGACATCCGGCTCGATTCGGAGCCCTCTTCCGCTATTTTGCAGAAAACGACGCTGACGGTGGCCACGTCACCATGCATAATGAAAATCTTTTCGCCATTCAGGATGTAATGGTCCCCTTTGGCAATGGCGGTGGTCTTTTGGTTCCCCGCATCGGAGCCGGCTTCCGGCTCGGTCAAGGAGAAGGCAATCACCGTTTCACCGGTAATCGCTTTGGGAAGATATTTCTTTTTCTGCTCCTCGGAGCCGAAGGCGGTGATGGGATGCATCGCCAATTCGCTGACGGCCGGCAGGAGCGAAGTCGGGGCATCCCAGTAAGCCAGTTCTTCAATAAGCGTGGCGTATTCCAAGGCGCTTTTTCCCTGGCCGCCGTATTCCTTTGGCTGGAAGTAGCCGATGTAGCCCGCTTTTCCCAATTTGCGAAAAAGCTCGTACGGAAATTTTTGCGGCTCGGGCCGGCGGTCCAGCTCGCGGGCGACGGGCAAAATCTCTTTTTCGCAGAACTGGCGGACTTCATCCCGGATTGCTTGCTGGCGCGGGTCTATGTTGTATGGCATTCATGCCCTCCAAGTGGTTTCAAAACAATGCTTCTTCTTTACGCTTTTGCCCGGGGAGGGCCTTTTTCAAATAGTCGACAATGTCGTTGACCGAACTGCCGGGGCCGAAGAGTTTTCCCACCCCCATTTTTTCCAATTCTTCAATTTCTTCCTTGGGAATGATGCCGCCGCCGAAAAGCAGGATGTGTGAACTGTTACGTTTCTTCAAAAGCTCCAGCACCTCCGGAAACAGGGTCATATGCGCGCCGGAAAGAATGGACATCCCGATGGCGTTCACGTCTTCCTGCACAGCGGCATCTACGATCATTTCGGGGGTTTGGCGCAGGCCGGTGTAGATGACTTCGAACCCGGCATCCCGCAGGGCAGCGGCTATGACCTTCACCCCCCGGTCGTGGCCGTCCAGACCCGGTTTGGCCAAGAGAATCCGGTATTTCTTCATAGCCCGCAAAGATAATGGCAAGGGGGCACTTGCGCCATAGGAAAAGGGCAGGCACGGGACCTGCTCCTACAAAATCACCCCCTCCGGCGCTACGCGCCTCGTCCCCCTTAAATACAGGGGGACAAAAAGGCGAGGTGACCTTGCCCCTACAAAAGCAAATTTATTTTACTGGCTCGAAATGGGCGGTGAAGTGGCGCAGGAACGGCGGTTCTTTGGTGATTTTGAGACCCCGGATGGAATTGCGGCGGTTCCAGATGTTTTCGATGATTTCGACACAGTAATCGACATGACTCTGCGTGTAAACGCGGCGGGGCAGGGCCAAACGGACAAGTTCCATTTCGGCCGGTATCAATCTTTCAGTTTGGGGGTCTTTTTTGCCGAACATCACGCTGCCGATTTCGACGGCGCGGATGCCGCCCTCGATGAAAAGCTCGGCCACCAACGCCTGGCCGGGATACTGTTCGACCGGAATGTGAGAGAGCATGGCCTTGGCGTCAATGTAGATGGCGTGGCCGCCGGGGGGCTGGATAATCGGCACGCCGATGGCGGTCAGTTTTTCGCCAAAATAGGTCATGCAGCGGATGCGGTATTTCAAATAATCCTCCTCCAGCACTTCGCGCAGACCGACGGCAATGGCATCCAAATCCCGGCCGGCCAGACCACCGTAGGTGGCAAAACCCTCGGTGAGAATCAATAAATTCCGGGCGGCGGTGGCCCATTCTTCATTATTCAATGCCAAAAAGCCGCCGATATTGGCGAGACCGTCTTTTTTGGCGCTCATTGTGCAGCCATCGGCATAGGTGAACATTTCGCGGGCAATGTCGTAGACCCGTTTATGCGCGTATCCCTCCTCGCGCAGTTTGATAAAGTAGGCGTTTTCGGCGAAGCGGCAGGCATCGATGAAAAGCGGGATACCGAACCTTCGGCAAATTTCCCGTGCTGCCTTAATATTTGCCATGGAGACCGGCTGGCCGCCGCCGGAGTTGTTGGTGACCGTGAGCATCACCAAAGGAATGTTTGAAGGGCCGATTCTCTTGGTTGTTTCTTCCAATTTCTGTAAATCAATATTTCCCTTGAAGGGGTGAACGGCGGAGGGGATTTTCCCTTCCGGGATGACCAAATCGAGGGCTTCCGCCCCGGTGAATTCGATATTGGCGCGGGTGGTGTCGAAATGAGTGTTGGAGATAATGGTTTTTCCCTTCCCCCCTATTATGGAAAACAGGATTTTCTCCGCCGCCCGGCCCTGATGGGTGGGGATGATTTGCGAAAAACCGAAGATTTCCTTGACCACCGCTTCGAAGCGGAAAAAGCTCTGCGCGCCGGCGTAGGACTCATCCCCCCGCATCATCGCCGCCCATTGTTCGGAGGACATCGCCGAGGTGCCGCTGTCGGTCAATAAATCGATAAGCACGTTTTCGGCGTGGATGAGAAACGGGTTGTAGTGCGCCTGTTTTATGATTTCTTCCCGCTGGGCATGGGTGGTCATTTTAATCGGTTCGACCGATTTGATTTTAAACGGTTCGATGATGGTTTTGGTCATAATCCCAATTTACGATTGATACGATCCGGATTCTCCGCATCAACCATCCATTTTTCTGGATTGTAAACGATGTAATCGTGGATTTTTTTCCAATCGTCCTCATTCCGAATAATATGCTCATAATAATTGCGCTGCCAAACGACATTCCCGGGCGTACGGCGAAGGTCGTTAATCCGTTTTGTAACGGCGGATTTGAATGAGCGTATGACTGTCGATAACGCGCCTGCAACCGGTTTCCCGAATCGGGAAACCGTAGGGGCACGGCGCGCCGTGCCCCTACATTCGTCATTGATGACGATTATACCGTGAAAATGATTGGGCATGACAACGGATGTGCCCAATTCAATACATGGTCGTAATTCGGCGGTTTTTAGCCACTCTTCTTCAACCACACAACCAAATGGGTTCAATTGCACCTTTCCATCCATCACCTTTCCAAACAAGCATTCACGGTTCAGGGTACATATGGTAACAAAGTAGGCACCAGCTTGAGAATAATCGTAGGCGGGTAGGCGGATGGAACGGCGGCGCAAATTCTCAGACAACGCTCTCAACGATAGGCCCTCAACAAACTAAACCCTTTCTCATTTCTATACCGCTGGAAAATATTCCATTTTATAGAGCGGGTTGAAGGGGGAATTCTCAAAGTCACTTTGTCAACATTCTTCCCACCTTTATTTATCTTTCCAAACACTCTTACGCTTCTTGATGGCATAATCCAATAATCACCGCTCTTCTCTGTATAGAAAACAAAATAGAAGTTTTTTCTGGCTTTAAAGGACAACGGCGCAAATGTATGACTTTGCTTGGCATCTTTGGATCTCGCTTTTATTTGAATATCTAGATATTTTCTGTTAGGTAAGCGTAAAATGCAATCAATTTGTTTATTATCAATCAACGTCACATATACATCAAAATCCTCACTAACCAACTTGGCAATCGCTGAAAATTCCTGCTGCTTTCCAAAAGAGGCGGAGCTTTTGCTTAAGGCAGTATGCATCCCCCGATCACTCGATTCAAATAATCGCCGGTTCGGTGTATTCGCCGAAGACCTCTTTCAAAGCGTCGCAGATTTCCCCTTCCGTGGCGTAGGCCCGGGCGCAGTCCAAGATGCGGGGCATCGTGTTTTCCGTTCCGGCGGCGGCTTTCTTTAAGGCGTCCAAGGTTTGCCGGACACGAGCGTTATCCCGCCGGGCACGGACTTTGGCAACGGCTTCGCACTGCTCCCGCTCCACACGGGGCTCGATTTTAAGGATGGGGATTTCGATTTTCTCATTTTCGAGGGCGAATTCGTTGACCCCAACAATGATGCGCTCCTTTTTCTCGATTTCCTGTTGATACTGGTAGGCCGCGCGGGCGATTTCCCGCTGGAAATACCCCTCTTCAATTCCCTTTAAAACACCCCCCCGGCGTTCGATTTCTTCGAAATACTTTTCGGCTTCTTCCTCCATTTTGTCGGTCAACGACTCGACATAGTAGGAGCCGGCCAGAGGGTCGATGACGTTCGGGACGCCGGTTTCGTAGGCCAAAACCTGCTGGGTGCGGAGCGCAATAAAGGCCGCTTTTTCGGAAGGCAGGGCCCAAGTTTCGTCCATCGAGTTGGTATGGAGCGATTGGGTGCCGCCCAAAACGCCGGCCAGCGCTTCGTAGGCGGTGCGGACGATGTTGTTTTCCGGCTGCTGGGCCGTCAACGAACAGCCGGCGGTTTGCGTATGGAAGCGCAGAAGCCAGGATTCCTCTTTTTTGGCTTTGTACTTTTCCCGCATATGCCGGGCCCAGATGCGGCGGGCGGCGCGGTATTTGGCGATTTCCTCGAAGAAATCGATATGGGCGTTGAAGAAGAAAGACAAGCGGGGGGCAAAATCATCCACGTTTTGGCCGGTGGCGATGGCCGCTTCGACGTAGGCAAAACCATCCGCCAGCGTGAAGGCCAGTTCCTGCACGGCCGTTGAACCTGCCTCGCGTATATGATAGCCGGAGATGGAAATGGTATTCCATTTGGGGACGTTCTTGGTGCAAAAGGCCATCATATCGGTAATCAAGCGGATGGAGGGGCGCGGCGGATAAATCCACTCTTTTTGGGCGATGTATTCCTTCAAAATATCGTTTTGCAAGGTGCCGCGAAGCTTGGTAAACGGAACTCCCTGCTTTTCGGCCACCGCGAGATACATCGCAAAGATGACCGAGGCGGGGGCGTTGATGGTCATCGAGGTGGAAACCTTCCCCAAATCGATGCCGTCGAAGATGATCTCCATATCCGCCAGCGAATCGACCGCCACGCCGCAGACCCCTACTTCCCCCTTGGAGCGGGGATGGTCGGAATCGTAGCCCATTAAAGTAGGCAAATCAAAGGCGACCGAAAGGCCGGTCTGGCCGTGCTCCATAAGATAGTGATACCGTTCGTTGGTTTCTTTGGGGGTGCCAAAACCGGAGAACTGGCGGAAGGTCCAGAGCCGTCCGCGATAGCCCGCCGGGCGGATGCCCCGGGTGTAGGGATATACGCCGGGGAAGTTCAGCTTTTCAAAATAGTCGAAATGTTTCAAATCCTCCGGCGTATAAAGCGGCTTCGGTTCGTCGGAGGAGACCGACATAAACTTTTTGGAATAGTCGGCCTGCTTGGCGTACTCTTTTTCCCATTGGGCCTTTGCGGCGGCTACTTTCTTCAGCAGTTCCGGCGCGTGATACGGCAACCCCTTGGACGCTTTTTTGGCGGATGCCTTGGCACGGGCGCGCGCCACGGTTGAAATTTTCTTGAGTTTTGATTTGGAAGCCGGTCTCTTTTTGGTTTTCAGCATCTATTCCTCCGTTCCCCAGCCCGTAAGTTAACGCAATTGGCCGTCCGCCGCCAGCAGTTCCTCGACCGCGGAATAGGGATCGACTTCCCGCTTCCAGACCTTTTCGACCAGTGTATCCAGTTCGATTTTCAAAACCGCCTCCGCCCGGGTGCGGATTTTCCGTTCCACCATCCCCAGAAGGGCGGCTTTTATCTGTTCCCTCCGTTTTTGCTCAAAAAGGTGATGCTCCAACGCAAATTTCCGGTATTCGTCAATGGTGTTCAAAAGAACATCAATGCCGACATTGTTGACGGCCTCGGTTGGCACGACCGGATAGCGCCAGTCCCCTTTTTTGCGTTTGAAGTTCAGGACCATATCCAGCTCGGCCGTCATTTTGCGGGAGCCCTCCCGATCGGCTTTGTTGACCACGAAAATGTCGGCGATCTCCATCAGGCCGGCCTTCATTGCTTGTATAGAATCTCCCGATTCGGGAACCAAAACGAGAAGCGTGACGTCCGCCTGAGAGGCGACGTCCAGCTCCACCTGTCCGACCCCCACGGTCTCGATGAAAATGAAATCCTTGCCGTAGGCGTCCAAAACGAGCGCCACGTCGCCGGTGGCCGCCGCGAGCCCCCCCTGCGAGCCGCGGGTGGCCATCGAGCGGATGAAGGCGGATTTCCGCTCGGAGGCCCCCTGCATCCGGACGCGGTCTCCCAACAAAGCGCCGCCGGTGAAAGGGGAAGTTGGGTCAACTGCCACGATGCCGACCGATTTTTTTTCTTTTAAATAATGCGTGGCCAGCTTGTCAACCAGGGTGCTTTTCCCCGCCCCCGGCGGGCCGGTGACGCCGAGGCGGAAGGCCTTGCCGGAGAGCGGAAAAAGTTCGGAAAGAATCTTTTCAAAGTTTTTCTCCCGGTTCTCGACCAGGGAAATCAACCGCGCCAGAGCGGTTTCATCCTTTTTTCTGAACCGTTCAAGAACTGTGGAGGAAGAAGTTGCAGCCCGGGGACTCATTGAAGCAGGCGGATGTCTTTCAAATGAAGCTGGATTTTCTTCTGCCCGTTCCATTCATTGAAATCGAGGGTATAGGCCAAATCGAGAAATCCGGAACGCTCGGCGACGGCGGCCAGCCGGGGCAGCTGGCTGCCCATTCCGAAGCCGATTGCCTCGTGCACCAAATTCCCCTGCCGGACACGGAACTTTACGTGATTGTTCCCCACCAAGGCAGGCAGACCGGCCAGTTCGAGCCCGCGCGTTACAAAAACCGGCCGGGAATTGGCGGGACCGAAAGGGGCGAACAACTCCAGCGTTTCGACCAGCCGGTCGTTGACTTCGTGCAAACCGACCTCCGCATCCACTTCCAAGCGCGGAATCAAATCCTCGTCCGAAAGCAACCGGGAGGAAACCTCGTTGATTTTGCGGCGGAACGGCTCAATTTCCGAACGGGCGATGGAAAGCCCGGCGGCGTACTTGTGTCCGCCGTAGCGTAAAAGATGGGAATCGCAGCATTTCAGGGCCTCGGTCAGATGAAAACCGGGAATGGAGCGGGCGGAGCCCTTTCCCTCCTCTCCTTCAATGGAAATCATAATGGTGGGACGGTGGAAACGCTCCACCAGACGGGAGGCGACGATGCCGATGACCCCCGGATGCCAGCTATCGGAAGCCAGAACGATGGCCCGTTCCTTGGTCAAATCGATTTCCCGCTCAACCCGCGCCAGCGCTTCTTCCAACGTGGCCTCGTCCAAGCTGCGCCGTTTGCGGTTTTCACCGTCCAGAAGCCGGGCGATTTCGCCGGCCGCTTTTTCATCCCGGGTGGTCAAAAGCCGGATCGCCTCCATGGCGCTCCCCAGCCGGCCGATGGCGTTGATGCGGGGGGCCAGAACGAAAACCACCTGCCCGGCGGAGATTTCCTTTCCCAAAAGCCCGGCCACAAAGGCCAGCGATTTCAAGCCCGGCTTGTTGGTGCGTCCGAGCGCCTGCACGCCAAAGCGGGACAGAATCCTGTTTTCGCCAGTCAGAGGGACGATATCTGCCAAAGTCCCGAGGGCAACCAAATCAAGATGCTCCTCCACCTCTTCCTGGCCCAAGTGAAGAAAGAGCGCCTGGGCGAGCTTGTACGCAATGCCCACGCCGGACAGTTCTTCCCCCAAAGGGGAATCTCCCAGTTTTGGATTGACGATGGCAGCGGCATCCGGAAGTTCAGAGGCCGGTTCGTGGTGGTCAGTGATGATGGTCCGGATGCCCAAGGAGTTGCCGAAAGCGATTTCCTTAACCGCCGTGATGCCGCAATCCACCGAAATGATCCAGCTTACACCCCGTTTTTGGGCTTCCAAAAACCCGTCTTCAGAGAGGCCGTACCCCTCCACGAGGCGATTGGGGAGATAGTAAGAAACCCGCGCCCCCAGCCGGGACAGAACGAGATACATAAGCGCGGTGGCGGTGATGCCATCCACGTCGTAGTCCCCAAAAATCATTATCGGCTCGTTTTCCCGGATGGCGCCAACGATAAGTTCCACCGCCTCCCGCATCGAAGGGAGCAAAAAGGGGTCGCAGAGCTCTTCCAGTTTGGGATGGAGGAACCGGTCGGCCTGCCCGGTGTTTTCAAAACCGCGGTTGGCGAGAATTTTTGCGATGGGGGAGGGAAGATCCAAATCCCGGATCAGGGGTTGGACCAAATCGGGAGGCGGCTCGGAGGGAAAAATCCAGCGGGTGTTCCCGGTTTTTTCAGCGGTTTCTGCTCGCATTTTCTTTCCCGCCGCCTAAATCGACGGGATACCCAAATTTAACATTTTTCAACAGATTGTTATCGAATATCAACCTGCCCCGTAAAATCTTAACCGGCCGGGCCGTAAGCCGGGTTTGGTTCTATGCCGTCATCCATCTGGGGTCTTTGTTGCCAAAAACCTCAAGCGGCCTACCCGCGGCCTTGGGCGAAGTACCCGCCGCTGCGCGGCCTTGCTCCCAAGCGGGTTTTCCCTGCCGCCCCGGTTACCCGGAGCGCGGTGAGCTCTTACCTCGCCATTTCACCCTTACCCCGGTTGCCCGGGGCGGTATGTTTTCTGCGGCACTATCCGTTCCGCCCGGATTAAACCGAACGGACCCCCGGCTAAGGGGGCTTGACTTCTTTGGAGCCCGGACTTTCCTCCCCCCGATTTCTCGGAGAGCGACGGCTCGCCCGGCCGGTTAAAATGTTACGGCGGGAACTTCCTTTTTGGCTTCCTCCGCCTCAAAATAGGTGGCCTGTGAAAAACCGAAAATTCCGGCCAGAAAATTGGTTGGGAAACGCTTGATTTTCTGGTTGTAGGTCAAAACAATGTCGTTATAGCGCTTTCGCTCAACGGCAATCCGGTTTTCCGTTCCCGCGAGTTCATCCAAAAGCCGGTTGAAACTTTCGTTGGCCTTCAGGTTCGGGTAATTTTCGGCTATCGCCAAAAGGCGGCCCAGCCAGCCGGAAAGCTCGGTATTGGCCTCCATTTTTGCCGCCGGCGTGGCGGCCGAAAACATGGCGGCCCGGGCGGCGGCGATTTTTTCAAAGAGCTCCCGTTCGTGGCCGGCATACCCCTTTACCGTCTCCACCAGGTTCGGTATCAAATCTCCGCGGCGCTGGAGCTGGTTGTCCACCTGGGCCCAGGCCGATTTTACCGACTCGTTGGAATTGACCAGCGAGTTGTAGGTTCCCCAGAGCGTCCCGCCGACGACCAAAAGCAGAAAGACCAGAACCCCCACGACGATTAAGGTGGCCATCAGGCCTTTGCCAACCGGCATTGCAAAAATATATCCTTATTTGAGGCGGAAGTCAAAGCGCCTGTTAACCGGCCTCAAGAGAGCATATATTTCTTGACAAAGGGCTTCAATTTTTATTATTCGCTGTGTGCCGGAGAGGTACCCAAGCGGCCAACGGGAGCAGACTGTAAATCTGCCGGCTTACGCCTACGGAGGTTCGAATCCTCCCCTCTCCATTGAATTTGTCAGTATTCGAAAAGTTGTCAATCGCTTTTGAAAGGGTTGAATATATTCTACCCCTACACCGGTTGCGGAATACAAGGTTAAACCGTTAATTTGCTAAACATCGCGGGAGTAACTCAGCTGGTTAGAGTCACCCGTACGGGTTGGTCGCGGGTTCAAGAGGCGTCCAGTTGGCAAATGGGTTACTACTTATATATTTTACGCAGCCGGATAGATGGAAAACTGTACGTCGGACAGACAAAGAATCTTGCCAGACGTTTGGAACTGCATAATCTTGGTGCGGTAAAATCCACACGGCGCAGGATGCCGTTTGATTTGGTCTGGGCTGAAGAATTTTCGAGCCGCGGCGAAGCCATTAAGAAGGAGCGGTTCTTAAAGAGCTTAGAGGGAAGCACCTTCAAGAAAGCCCTGGTAGAAAAGTTCTGCGGGAGTAACTCAGCTGGTTAGAGTCACAGCCTTCCAAGCTGTTGGTCGCGGGTTCGAGTCCCGTCTCCCGCTTTTTTTATTTCCGTGAAAATTCTCTATTTGGCCCATTCCGGCAGCCCGCATACGCAAAAGTGGGTGCGGCATTTCGTGCGGCGGGGGGATGAGGTCCACGTCGCCAGTTTGGTCAACGAACCGATTGAGGGAGCCATCGTTCATCCCTTTCGGCGGCCGACTGGAACCAAGCTGGATTACTTCTTCAACATCGGGTTGGTAAAGAAACTGGTCAAAGAATTGAAGCCGGATCTTCTTCACTCCCACTATGCCACGAGTTATGGATTCTTGGGGTCGAAAACCGGTTTTCACCCGTTTGTCATCACCGCTTGGGGAAGCGACGTTTTGGACTTTCCTCAATCCTTTTTAAAGCGAAAATGGCTCGGCTCCGTACTTTCCAAGACGGACGGCCTGACGGCGGCGGGGAAATTTCTGGCCGAAGCGACCGAGCGTTTGCTTACAAACTATAAAAAAGTGACGTTGACCCCCTTTGGTGTAGATTTGGAGGTTTTTCAACCGCGACTTACCAAGCAAAACAAGGATATAGTAATCGGGTCGACAAAAAGCTTGGAACCGGTGTATGGACTGGAATACCTGATCCGGGCTTCTGCAAAACTGCGAAATCCCGGCCTTAGACTCCTGCTCGTCGGCGACGGCTCCTTGCGGCCGAAATTGGAACGATTGGCAGCCGAATTAAAGATTAGCGACCGCTTGGAGCTTGCCGGGCGGGTAGCTCCAAATGAAATCCCTGCCTACTTGCAGCGAATGGACATTTTGGTCAATCCATCCCTGCGGGAATCCTTCGGTGTTTCAGTCCTGGAAGCGCAGGCCTGTGAAATCCCGGTGATTGCCAGCAATACGGGCGGCCTTCCGGAAGTTATGCGGGATGGGGTGTCCGGTTTTTTGGTGCCGCCGGAAGACGTCAATGCCCTGGCGGAGAAAATCGAGCTTTTGGTTTCCGACGAAAACCTGCGAAAACGGATGGGAAAAGCCGGAAGGGAGTTTGTGCGGAAAAACTTCAATTGGAGCGAAAACGTCAAGATCATGGAAAAACTCTACGAATCGCTTTTGAGGAAATAACGATCTGGCTTCACCATCGAGCCTCAAGCCTCACGCCAGTTGCAAGGTCAACCCCTCGCCTCTAAGTTTTCCGGACAGTTCCTCGAGATACTTCTCCCGCAAAAAGTTTTTCCAGTTCTTAAGCTCTTCGGGACGGTCGAAGAAAAGTTCATTCAGTTGAAAACGGGCAAACTTCCCTTTGAGCAATTCTTGTAATTGGGACTTTAGTTCCGCATCACCGGTTCGGCCGGCAAACTGGCGCACGAGATCCTTAAAGGAGGTCTCCGTATGCTTGGGCAGGGGGATGAAATTGGTGCGCTTGGCCAAATCGTGCGAGACAAAGTCGTAATCCTCCTGTCCGGCAATCGAGCGGGCGGCTGTTTTGCGAATTTTGCCGGTGTTCAAATCGAGGTAAAAGTGGGCTTCCGGCTCGTTGGAAGAAAGGGCCAAGTCGAGCTCCTTTTTGTCAATTAGAAGCTTTTTCACAACAAGTCCAAGGCAATCTGATTCTCCTTCATCCATTCCCGCAGGCGGGCTTCATCCCTTTCGCCGGAAAAGGTAAACCATTTGCGGCGATCCTCCGGGTAGGCCAACAGAACATCCTTGAAACGCCGGAAGGCCCCCTGTCCCTGCACGGCGGTGGAAAGTTTTTCCTTCAAGCCGGCATCGCCGACACCGGCGATAAAATCGAGCAGGTCCTGATAGCCGTCCCGGCTCCGCTTCTTGGGAAGAAGAATGTAGTCCTCCTCCGATTGATACAGTTCCTGTCTTTCCTCCTCGCTGCTCCGGTCGGTCAAAAGGTGAATACGGCCCGTGCGCAACGAAAGATAATACTCGTTTTCCAGCCGTCCGTCGGCAAAGGCGCTTATCAGCTCCGCCAAATCGGCCCGCACCCGGCGGGCGGCATAGGGAGTCGGCTTTTCGGTCTCCGGTGTTCCGGAGGGGAAGGCTGCGGGGACGCGAATGGGTTCGAAGTGGCGGCAGAAAACCTCCAGCACCTTATCAATGTCCTCCCGGCCTACATCCAGATGGCAGACGGCGCGGATGCGGGTGGGGCCGAAGGGAACGACCCGCACACCCTCTTCCCTCAACCGGGCAACGACGTCCGGAACAGATTTGCCGGATGGTTTTAAATCCACTATGACAATGTTGGTTTGAACGGAATCCAGATCGACCTGCAAACCGGACAGGTTTGCCAGACCGGTGGCAAGGTGCCGGGCATTGGCGTGGTCCTCCGCCAACCGGGCAAAATTGTGCTCCAAGGCGTACAGCCCGGCGGCGGCGAGAATCCCCACTTGGCGCATGCCGCCTCCGAACAACTTCCTGACTTTGCGGGCTTTGGCTATCGTCTCCTTATTGCCAACCACCATAGACCCCACCGGGCAGCCAAGCCCCTTGGAGAGACAGGACATCACCGTGTCAAAAGGAGCGGCCCAGTCGGCCAGCGGAATGCCGGTGGCGACCGAGGCGTTCCACAAACGGGCGCCGTCCAGATGCAGTTTCAACTGACGGGTGACGGCGACCTGCTTGATTCGTTTGAACTCATCCAGGGAGGCAATCGTCCCTCCGGCGCGGTTGTGCGTGTTTTCCACGGCCACCACGCGTGTGGGAGGTAAGTGCAAATCAGATCCGCGCACGTGAGATTCAATTTGCAGGGCGGTCAAGTGCCCCCGCTCCCCTTTTAACGGATGAACGAGAAGACCGGAGAGGGCGGCCGGCGCACCCACTTCGTAATTGAAAATATGCGAGTTTTCATCCAAGAGCAGTTCGTCGCCGGGACTGCTTAAAACTTTAAGGGAAATCTGATTCCCCATTGTCCCGGAAGGGACGAAAACGGAGGCCTCTTTGCCGAAAAGTTCGGCTACTCGTTCCTCCAGAATTTGGACGGTCGGATCGTCCCCGAAAACATCATCCCCCACTTCGGCTTCGTACATCGCTCTTCGCATGCCGGGGGAGGGGCGGGTGACCGTGTCGGAGCGCAAATCGATTGCCTTCATAGATACCTCAAATTTGTGATTTAAGCTTTAAGGTTGGTTCTGCCTTCTCTGTTATTCCTATTGGTCTAACCTATTTGTAAGACTTTATTGACTTGATCGGTAAAACAAATCCCCCACAACCTTGGAGGTTGTGGGGGATTTGGCCCGTACGGGTCAGAGTTTCATTACGTTGGTGGCCTGTTTTCCTTTCTCGTTGGCTTTCACTTCGTATTCGACCTCTTCCCCTTCCACTAACGTCTTGTACCCTCTCCCCTGTATGTCCGTGAAATGGACGTACAGTTCTTCACCTTCCTGGTTGGTTATAAAGCCATACCCCCGAGTCTCATTGAACCACTTGACTCTGCCTTTGGCCACGGCCAAACCTCCTGTATTGGGTTAAGGTTGAACGGTTTCTGGAGTCCACCTTCCTTCACTAAAATAAAATCTAATCGGAGAAAAAAGGATGTCAAGGGGAAAAAATTTTCAGTAACCCGTTTGTGGACAAGCGGTTGTATTGGCACAAAAAAATTGAGTCCGGTCTCCATAGGAAAAAATGACAACGCGGTCAAAAAACGGTCGTTTAAAAGAAGGTATTTGGTTATAGCCGTTGTACGGCGGCCAGAAAAATGGCCGTTGCGAGCGGGACGGACAGGTTGTCATCAAGATTCAGCGGCAGGAGTTCCACAAAAGCGGCCAGCGCAGCCGCACAGAGTTTTACCCAAAACGGCAACCCCGGTACAAACGGCGAAATTACGACACAGGCCAGAAAAAAAGCGAGGCTCCCCTCCCAGGTTTTATCAAAAAGCGGGTGGCGTCCAAAGCGGCGGCCGACCAGCGCGCCAGCCACGTCCCCCACGACGATATACAGAAGGGAAAGTGCGGCCGCCTCGCGGCTGAAAAAAAGAACCAAAAGCAAGGCGGCCAGCAAAAGAAAACTGGATCCGGAGAGATTGCCCTGTTCTTTCGGCCGAAACAGAACCACCAGATGGCGCCAGCCTCGCGTCTCTTTTGGAACGTAATGCCGCAGCAGATCGAGGCCCAAAGAGCCCGCCAAGACGAGGCACAGGACGATGCCAGCCGTACGTTGGTGGAGATGCCAAATTGCAAGCGGGATCCAAAGCGAAGTCAGATGAACAAGCTTCCGCTTAATTTCCGCGGAGTAGGGAATTTCAGCCCGGCTGTCCGCTGAAGAACCCCCTCCGTTCAAGGCTGGCCGGAACTGCCCGTGCGGGGTGGATCGTACTTGATGCCTTTCAATACCCGTTCCCGGATCGAAATCCTATGGCCCTCGCGCAGGCTGGCCTCCCATCTTTGGCGATGCTCTTCCTGTTTGGATTTGCGGATAGCGGCGGTGATTTTTGGACGGGCCTCTTCCAAACTTAAATCCGGGCGGCGGGCCAAAACTCTGAGCAAATGATAGCCCCATTCGGTTTTAACCGGCCGACTGATCGTCCCCACAGTCAACGTTTCCGCCACTGCAAAAAAATCCTGCGGCATTGCCGGATAGGAAATGAAACCCAGATCAAAAGCCTCCTGCGCGATGTCCGAATCCCCCTTGAAATACTTTCTGGCCAAAAGGACAAAGTCGGCGCCGGCTTCCAGTTCATGAAAGGCGCGGTCGGCTTCCGCCCTGGTTTTAAATACCATTTGCTGAACGTGCACGGAGAGACTTTCGGCGGTCCTAAACTCCGATTTATGCGTCTGGTAATAGGTCTCCACCTCGTCCGGCGTCGGGTTGTATTCAATCCGCGATTCCTTCATCAAGCGGTCCATCTTTTCATTCAGAAAAAGCTGTTCCTTGCGGGCCAGGTAGGCCTCGGTCTCGTTGATTTTCATATCCGCCACCGCGCGGCGCATAAGAAACGGGGTTATCGCCTCCTTGAGCAATTCTATCTTGAAGTCTCGGTCCACGGCCCGGGGGGCAATGGGGCGGGCCATGACCAGTTGGGAACCGAAGCGGTCGGACCAGACCGTGTCCCCGGGACGGGAAACCACGGCCCAGATTTTTTGGGCCTGCAGCGCGGAATCACTCATCTCCAGGACTTTTTCGTTGAACCGGACGCCGGCCGCCTGCTGCAGGCTGTCCAGGAAAACAAAGCTGCGCCGGATCATTTTTTCGTTCAAAAGCTGCTTGTGGATTTCCTGCCACAGCGAATCGTGCAGCGGTGCGGTTTCCTTCTCCTGTCGGTGCGTCACTTTGATGAGATGATAACCGAAGCGGGTTTTCACCGGCGGCGAAACACTTCCCACCTCCTGGCTGAAGACGACGGAATCAAACTCCGGCACCATTTGGCCGGGGGAAAACCGCCCCAAATCCCCGCCCTTAACACCGGAGACCATATCCTGCGACCAGTGACGCGCCAGCGAATCAAACGAAAAACCGGACCTGATCAGCCGATAAAGCGAATCGGCGATTACCCTGGCCTTGGGTTCCGAATCGGCCCACCAACCGGTCTCCTTCTGGCGGGCGGTAAGCAGCAGGGTGTCCTTGACCGGAGCAATCAGTATGTGGCTGGCCCTCGCCCATGCCAGCATCTGGTAATCCTGCGGTCTTTGCCGGTAACGCTCCGTCACCTCGCTGTCCGAAACGGAAACGACGGAAATAACTTCCCGGTTGAAAACTTCGCGCGTGGCCACCTGGGCCAGCATATAGTCGGCACGGCGCATGAATGCAGAATCCTGTTCCACTGGAATGGAGGGGGCTTTTATTTTAACCAAACGCTCGGTTATGATTTCGTTCAATGCCTCCCGTTTCAACTCGTCCGGCTTCGATTCGGGACGGGCAACGCGCAAACCGGCAAGCTTTTTTTGCACCTCTTCCACGGTTATGGGGTGCCCATCCACCTCCGCCACCACATCCCTCGGTTTCGGCGCGGCAAAAAGCCCAAACGGCAAAAGCCAGAACAAAATCCCCAAGCACCGGCATGTACCTAAAAAACTGCGCATTACCAACCTCCTTTGTTCACCCATAATTAGTTAAAAATCCGCCGAAAGCGAAACCCGGTAGCTGTTGTCCAGCGCCGGATGGGTCAGAAAAGCAAAATCAATCCTTAGGGGAGCGATCCACACACCGGCGCCGGCGGTAAAATCCCCCGCATCAAAACCGAAACGGGCAAAACCCTTCTGGCGATAGCCGATTTCCAGCCCGTAATGGTTGTCGGCCGAAATCGAACCCTGATAGTACTGGGCGGAGGCCTTGCGGCCTTCGAAGCGCAAATCGGTCGAAAAAGCCCCTAAAAAACTGAATTCCCGGTATGGATACACGTAGCTCGTTCCCAATTTCAATGTCGGCGTTATGGTCTCCTTGGTGCCCGTGTCGTAAGCCAGAAAGGTTCCCGTAAAATCAATCGCCGCCGCTCCCACCCACCAGTTCGTCTTAGGCTGCCACAGAAGGCCGGCGTCGGCCCCAAGCCCGAATGCGGAATTATCCGCAATCGCCCGGTAAATAATTTTTACACTCCCCCCCCAAAAAAGGTTCTCCCGGTAAGGACGTCCATACGTGGCGATGACGGCGTAATCCCCGTGCCCCTCCACTTTTGCCACATAGGGGCGGTTTCTGTCTCCTACCAAGGAATCGGGATTCGGCAATTCCGTAACCTTGATTCCCCCACCCCCCAATCGAACGCCCGAAAAAACCAGTCCGTAGTTTTCTTTTGGCAGCCCGAGGGCCAGATAGTCGTGGTTCAAAAGGGAGCCAAACGTCTCCGCGTGCATAAAAACCGCCTGGCGGGCGGAAAGCCGGGCGGCGCCGGCCGGATTCCACCAGCCGGAGGTGGCGTCATCGACCACCGCCACATAGGCCCCCCCCATTCCCAAGCCCCGAGCCCCCACGCCCAAACTCAAGAATTCACCGGCATATTTGGTGGCTTTGGCGATGGAAAAAGCCATAAACAAAAACATGGCTAAAACCGCTGCCTTCATTCCCTTAATCAATCTATTTGCCGGGGTTTTGCTGTCAATAAAAAAAGCGGAGCTTGCGCTCCGCTTTTTCAAACTCCCGTCCCGATTAAGTATCCGACCCGGTGGTTTTGGCCGATTTTTTGGCTTTGCAGCAGTCTTCGCTCTTGGAGGCTTTCCAGTTGGATGCCTTGGTGGAGGCCACCGTAAAACCGGCCGTTGTAACCGTTTGAACGATGCGCTCCTCGGAAAGCTGGTTCGCATTATAAACCACTTCCGCATTCTTGCGGGTGTAGCTGACTTTGGAGGCGCAAACCCCCTCCAGGTTGGAAAGAGCGGCTTGAATCTTTTTGCTGCAATCGCCGCAGTGCATTCCGGTGATCGACAGCTTGACCGCTTTTTCCACGCAGGCGGACGCATCGGTGTTGACGGCACCCGTCGCTTCGGCGGTTTTGGTCTCCTTCGGCTCGCAAGCCGCGGAGGCCTTTTCCACCTTTTCACCCGCGGCCGAAGCCGACGCGGTGGATTTGGCCTTGGAACAACAATTCGGGCCGGCGACCGCCCAGGCACTGAAACCCAGAACGACCAGACCAACCACCACTGCCAGAATCTTCTTCACGAACTCCTCCTTCCGGTTGCGTTTATCGTTTTCCCCTTCCGTCTCAATATAATCTTTCCCTGCCTCAGAACAAGCCCTTTTTGCCTTTTATAACCCCCGAAACCGGAAAGGTTCCGGGGAGATCCCTATAACAGGGGTTTCAGCTTTTCCTCAAAATACTCCTTGGGACGATACCCCAAAGTCTTGTCAACAACCTTACCCTCCCGGTCAATAAGAAAGGTGGTGGGATACCCCACCAGACCGCCGAATTCCGATTCCACCTCGGGGGTCCCCAAAAGGACGGTGTAATTAATCCGGTTATCTTCGACGAACGGAGGCACCACCTTCTGGCCGTCCTCGTCCATTGCGATGGCCAGAATTTCAAACCCTTTCCCCCGATTTTCTTCATAAAGTTCCTTCAAATGAGGCACCGCCTGACGGCAGGGGCCGCACCAAGTGGCCCAGAAATCGACCAGAACCACCTTCCCCTTATAATCGGCCAATGAAACCGTGTTGCCATCGATATCCGCCAAGGAAAAACCGACCGAACCCGAACCGTCCGCAGCGGTTTGGGGAGCGTTATTCACCGAACCGCCGGTGGTGGCTTCCTGCCGGTCCTCTTGCTTTCCGCAGGAGAAAATCGACATAGCCATGGTGAGCCCGGCAAGGCCGGCAATCAACAAGCGTTTTATCAACATCAGTTCTTTTTTAACCCCCCGTCCGGTTTGAAAGTTCCCAAAATTTAAACTACCGCTGCCTGCCAAACACGAGAGGGGGGTTGAGGGAAACTCGGTCTGGCGTGGTCGGCAACGGTAGTTTTAGTTTCCCTTCTTGGCGGCCAGTTCCTGTTCGTAATCCTCGAATTTCTTTGTCTGGTACGCCTTGCTGCTGATAAAAGTCAAAATGTTGACAAACTTTTCCTTTGGAACATACCCCGGAATATACGTCAATTTTTCCCCTTTGGCGGTTAAAAACCAAAGCGCCGGATACCCCTGAACCCCGAACACCTCCCGGGCCAGACTGGCATCCGTGTACTGCTTGCCGTCCTCCAGAGTGAAGCGGCGGCCGGATTCGGCGTTGGTTTTAACGGTCACGAAATGGCGGGAAAGGACGGTTTTGACGGCGCTGTCGGAATAGACATCCTTGTCCAGTTTTTTGCACCACCCGCACCAATTGGTGTAAAAGTCGATGAAAATGTTCTTGTTTTCCAGCTTCCCCTTTTTCAGTCCCTCTTCATAGCTGAGCCAGACAATTTCAGCCGGGGCGGATGCCTGCCCCTTTTTTGAAACGGAGCCTTTCCGGGAAACCCCGGCCCCCTCCTTTTGTTCCGGCCCGGAAGCGCCCAAAAACAAAACTCCGGCAAGCAATATCGTGGCGAAACGCACCATACCTCCTTTTATCATACCCTTAACCAACCGCACCGCTCCTACCGTTTGTTCCTGACATCCAAAATCGCTTCCACCCCTTGACTATTTTACACTGATGCGGTCGAAAAGTCACGAACTAATTTTTTTCCCTTTTCCACCGACCCCTTGCCCGCCTTAGGGTTATCATCGACTGCCCGGAGGAGAAAATTGAGTGCGATCGGCTCGGCCAGGGCACCATTGAGCCGCCATTCCCGGAGGGGCAAACCGATGCTTCCTTGCGGGCGGAAAAAGTTCACGGCTTTTTCCCCTGCCGCGGGCCTGAAAGTTCAACTTTTTCCGGAGCGACGAACTGGCGCAAGCTCTCCAAAAGCTCCCGTGAGAGCCGCACCCCCCCAAGACGGGAGCAGAAAAGAACGGTTTCTTCCGGAGAGACCAGCCGGATGTTCAATAAGCCGGGCCAACTTCCAAATTCAAGAAGCGGCAAGGCCTTGTCCAAAAGCGGCCGTTCGGCTACGTCGAAGGTCAACGTCAGCGCGAGGGGGGAGCGCAGGTAGGCCTCTTCTACGGAATAAACCTCCGAGGCGACCAGTTTGGGCTTTTCCCCCTCCTTGGTGGAAACCCGCCCGCGGGCAACCACAAGCTTCTCCGGATGAAGGGCGGCCCGGGATCTTTCGAAAACGTCGGAAAAAATTACCAGCTCGGTCCGCCCGGTGATGTCCTCGATGCCGGCAAACGCCATCCGCTTCCCTTTCTTGTCCAGCTTGGTTTTTATATCCCCTATCATCCCGGAAAGAACGACTTCCTCTCCGTCCCGAAAGCTTTCCAGATTGCCGATTTGCGTGGTGGAAAATAAATCCAATTCCCGGCGGTAGTTTTCCAGGGGATTGCCGGAAAAGTAGAATCCCAAAACCTCTTTTTCACGGGTCAGGCGCATTACAGGGGGCCATTTTTCTTCCGGCTCCAGCGCCGGCTCGCTTATACCGAGGTCGGAACGTCCCCCGAACAAGGAAGCTTGTCCGGCTGCGTCTGCCGCCTGTGCATCCGCACCCCAATCGATCGCCCGCTGAACGTTTTTGAAAAGGCGTGCCCGGTTGGAATCGAGCGAGTCGAAGGCCCCCGCCAGGACCAAACTTTCCACCATCCGGCGGTTCAAGGCGCCCGTATCCATTTTGCGGGCAAAATCAAAGATTGATTTAAATTCCCCCTTGGCTTGACGGGTGGTCACGAGCGTCTCGACGGTCCCCTCTCCCACGTTTTTGACGGCCGCCAAACCATAGCGGATTTTGCCATCCTCGACCGTAAATTTCGAAAAACTTCGGTTCACGTCGGGGGGCAGGACCTCTATACCGAGCCTTTGGCTTTCCAGAATCAGCAGGACCACCCGGTCGGTGTTCCCCATTTCGGAGGAAAGGGAGGCGGCCATAAAATAGACCGGCCAGTGGGCCTTTAGATAGCCGGTCTGATAGGCGAGATAGGCGTAGCCGACGGAATGGGCCTTGTTGAACCCGTAACGGCCGAAGGTGGCGATTTGTTCAAAAATCCGTTCCGCTTTCTGTTTGTCGATATGATGGGCCACGGCCCCCTGAATGAACTCCTCCTTCTCCCCCGCCATCAACTCGGCATCCTTTTTCCCCATCGCCTTGCGCAGAATGTCGGCCTTCCCCAGGGTATAACCGGCCAGTTCCTTGGCAATTTCCAAAACCTGCTCCTGGAAGACGATGACCCCGTAGGTCTCCTTTAAAATTTTCTCCAGCTTGGGATGTTCGTACTGAACCTTTTTTCCCTTTTTGCGGTCGATGTACTCATCCACCATGTAAGCATCCAGCGGGCCGGGGCGGTACAAGGCGTTCATCGCCGCCAGATCGGAGAGGGAATCCGGTTTTAGCTTACGCAAATAGTCCCGCATTCCGGCCGACTCAAACTGGAATAGGCCGGTGGTTTCGCCGGAGGCGAAAAGCTCAAAGGTTTTGGCGTCGTCCAGCGGGATTTTATCGATGTCGATTGCAATCCCCTCCCGTTCCTTCACGAAGCGGACGGTATCCTCAATGACGGTCAGCGTCCGCAGCCCCAGGAAATCCATTTTCAAAAGGCCGATCTCTTCAATTCCCTTCATATCGAACTGGGTCACCGTTTCATCCCGGTTGGTGCGGTATAGCGGGACGTAGTCCGTCAACTTGGAAGGGGCAATGACCACGCCGGCGGCATGAACCGAGGCGTGGCGGGAAAGTCCTTCCAAAGTTTTGGAATATTCCATCAATTGGGCAATTTTGGGATCCGAAGCTGTCAATCGTTTCAAATCCGGCTGCATCTCCATTGCCCGCTCCAAGGTCATTTCAGTGTCAAATGGAATCAGTTTGGCAATCCGGTCGACTTCCGAATAGGGCAGGGACATCACCCGGCCGACGTCCCGCACCACCGCCCGTGCCGCCATCGTCCCGAAAGTGATAATCTGGCAGACGTTCTCTTCACCATATTTGTCAATGACATATTGGATAATCCTGTCCCGGTCGCGATCGGAAAAGTCGATATCGATATCCGGCATCGAAATCCGCTCCGGATTCAAAAAGCGCTCGAATAGAAGTCCGTATTTCATTGGGTCGATTCGGGTTATTCCGATACAATAGGCCACAAGGCTTCCCCCGACTGAACCCCGTCCCGGGCCTACGGGAAAGTTGTTGCGCAGGGCGTAATCGACAAAATCCCGTACGATTAAAAAGTAGCCGGAATACCCCATTTCGCGGATGACTTTCAGTTCATATTCCAACCGCTCCTTTACTTCCGGAGTAACCGGATGATAGCGCTCCTCCATTCCCTTGCGGGCCAGGTGTTCCAGAAATTGGTCGGCTGAATTGAAGCCGGAGGGCAGGGGAAAGCGGGGAAGGTGCAGTTTCCCCAGTTCCAGTTCGAGGTTGCAGACCTCGGCGATCCGCAGCGTGTTTTCAATCGATTCCGGCGCCCAGCCGAAAAGCTCTTTCATTTCCCGGTCGGATTTGAAGTATACCTGGTCGGTTTCGTATTTCAGCCGGTCCGTGTCGGTCAGAACCTTGCCGGTCTGGATGCACAAAAGAGCGTCGTGGGCGGCGGCATCCACCCGCCGCAGGTAATGGCAGTCGTTGGTGGCGACCAGACCAAACCCCAGTTCCTGCCCGATTTTGGCCAGTTCCCCTCGAATCCGGTCCTCTTCGGAAATGCCGTGATCTTGGAGTTCAACAAAGAAGTTTTCCCTGCCAAAAATGTCGGCGTACTCGTTGGCCACTTCCCGCGCCTTTTTGAAATCGCTGTTGCGCAATTGGGCCGGCAGTTCGCCGTTCAAGCAGGATGAAAGGCAGACCAGCCCTTCCGAATGGGCCCGCAGCAACTCCTTGTCCACCCGGGGACGGTGATAGAACCCTTCCAAATACCCGGCGCTGGAGAGTTTGACCAGGTTGCGGTAGCCCGCGAGGTTTTTGGCCAAGAGAATCAAATGATACCCGGCGTCCGGGAATCCCCGCAGCGGCTCTTTTTTATGCCGGCTTTCCGGCGCCACGTACGCCTCGCAGCCGATAATCGGCTTGATGCCGTGCTTTTTGGCCGACTTGTAAAATTCGATGGCGCCGAAAAGATTGCCGTGGTCGGTCAACGCCAAAGCCGGCATTCCGTATTCCTTGGCCTTGGCCATCAAGTCGTCGATCTTTATCGCCCCATCTAAAAGCGAATATGTGGTGTGGTTGTGCAGGTGAACAAAATCGGCCAAATGCTTCATTTTTTTCCATCCGATGGGTTGGCGTTTTTCCGCAACACCATCGCCGCAATCCCCGGCCGGCAGGTGAAATGGCAGAAATTTTCCAGCTTGTTTTTTATGGAAGCCGGCATCTTTTCAGACTCGGTAAAGCCGAAAAGGCGAAAATAATCCCGCAGGTTGGTGGTTATCCAGATTTCGTCGGGCGCTTTTTCAATCAAGGCTTCCACCATCATTTTTCCATATCCCATCTTGCGGCGGTCAGGACGCACACCGACGCTCCCCAGCTCGACGGCATCCGAGTAGGGTTTCAACCGGCCGAAAGCGACGATTTGCCCCCCATCCTCGATGACTAAAAACTGCTCCGGCGAAAGCTGCTCATAATCCAAATCGAACTCCCCGATCATCCGGACGATGTGCGGCATATCGTTTATGGTGGCGTTCCGCAAAGTAATCTCACCGGTAATCATAATGAACCGCTCTTCGTTTCATACCCCCCAAGAGGGGAAACAGAAGAAATCCGGCGACGAACCCCCCCACGTGGGCAAACCAGGCGGTACCCGAGGTGGCGGCCACGGTAAAGCTCGCCCCGGCGTTTAAAAGCTGTATGACGAACCATAATCCTAAGACAATCAACGCCGGTATGCGCACAACCTGAACAAAAAAACCAAGAAAAATAAGCGTGTAAACCCGGGCACGCGGGAAGCGCAAAAGATACCCCCCTAAAACGCCGGCGATGGCGCCGGAAGCCCCCACCAAGGGAACTTTCGAGTTCGGAAAAAGATAGGTGAAACTTAACGCGGCGACTACGCCGGAAAGCAAATAAAACAGGATGAAGCGGACGTGCCCCAACTGGTCTTCCACATTGTCCCCGAAAATCCAAAGGTAGAGCATATTACCGGCCAGATGGAAAAACCCGCCGTGCATGAACATCGAGGAAAAGACATTGCTGAATGGCGGCACGTCCATCCCGGGGGTCAGTTCTACTTGATGGGTAAATTCGTAGGGAACCAAACCCCATTTCCAAATGGTGGGCTCGAACCCCGCCACATTCAGCTTTTCCCAGAAGAAAATCAGGGTGTTTACAACGATTAAAAGCACCGTGAGAACGGGCATTCGGGAAGAGGGTATGTCATCTTTCAACGGAAACATAAAAGTATAATAACCGAGACCGTTTAATTGTCAACCAAATCGGCCAAAATCATCAATTGCCATTGTTTCTCTCACCCATTATTTTGTTTGATTGAATCTGCATGTATATTCAAAATATGGGAGAAACGACATGACCGACCCGCGCTACCCCATAGGCCCGTTCAAATTTGAAGGAAACGTTAGCGAAACAGTCCATCAACTTTGGATTGAACAGATAGCGGCCGCACCGGCGCTTTTGCGCAAGGCGGTGGCGGGGCTTTCCGAAAAGCAGCTCGACACGCCGTACCGGGATGGCGGCTGGACCGTCCGGCAGGTGGTGCACCACGTCCCGGACAGCCACCTGAACGCCTATACCCGCTTCAAGCTCACGCTCACGGAAGAGGAACCGACCATCAAGCCGTATAATGAAGCGCGCTGGGCGGAACTGGCGGACACGAAGAAAACCCCGATTGAGGTTTCCTTGAATCTTTTGGATTCCCTGCACATCCGCTGGGTTTCGCTTTTAAGGTCGCTTAAACCGGAGGACTTCAACCGCACCTTGCGTCATCCGGAAAGCGGGATTATGACGCTGGAAAAGCTTTTGGCCCTCTACGCCTGGCACGGCCGCCACCATACGGCGCACATCACCTCGTTTCGGGAACGGCAGGGCTGGTAGTCAATAAACTTGATGACTCCCTTGACTTTTTCCTTGAGGAGTGCAAACTTCCCGCCGTGAATTCCGCGACCCGCATACTAAAAACCGAATATCCCGGAGGATACCGTGACAACCGCGTCAGGCCAGCGCTCCTTTTTTGAAAACGTCAACTTCTATTTCGACAAGGCCGCCGCCTTTACCGGCCATCCCAAGGGGCTTTTGGAGCAAATCAAGGCCTGCAACAGCATTTACGCCTTCCAGTTCCCCATTCGAACCCAAAACGGCTATGAGGTCATCTCCGGCTGGCGGGTGGAACACAGTCACCACAAGCTGCCGGTCAAAGGGGGCATCCGTTATTCGGAGGAGGTGAACGAGGACGAGGTCAAGGCGCTGGCGGCGTTGATGACCTACAAATGCGCCATTGTGGACGTTCCGTTCGGCGGGGCCAAGGGGGCGGTCAAAATCGACCCCAAGAAATACACGCTCGCCGAACTGGAGCAGATCACCCGCCGCTACACGGCCGAGCTGATAAAGAAAAATTTCATCGGGCCGGGAGTGGACGTGCCGGCGCCCGATTACGGAACGGGGCCAAGGGAAATGGCCTGGATTGTCGATACCTATGCCGCCTTCAACCCGGGGCAACTGGATGCCTTTGCCTGCGTCACCGGGAAACCGGTAACCCAGGGAGGGGTCCGCGGACGGACGGAAGCCACCGGGCGGGGGGTGTTCTACGGCCTGCGGGAGGTCTGCAATCACGAAGAGGAAATGAATAAGCTGGGACTTTCCAGAGGATTGGAGGGAAAAACGGTCGTCGTTCAGGGATTAGGTAACGTCGGCTACCACGTTGCCAAGTTCTGCCAGGAAGGGGGCTGCCGCATTATCGCGCTGGCTGAATACGAGGGAGCTATCCACAGTCCCCAGGGCTTGGACGTGGAGGCGGTCGTTAAACACCGGCGGGAAACCGGCGGCGTTTTGAATTTTCCGGGGGCGAAAAACGTCACCCCCTCGGCCTTGGCTTTGGAGTTGGAGTGCGACATCCTCGTTCCCGCCGCGCTGGAGAACCAGATAACGGAAGCCAACGCCCCAAAAATCAAGGCCAAAATCATAGCCGAAGGGGCCAACGGCCCCACCACGGCGGCGGCCGAGGAGGTTTTGTTGAAAAAGGGTATTTTGGTCCTTCCGGACATGTACTTGAACGCCGGCGGGGTTACCGTTTCGTATTTTGAGTGGTTGAAAAACCTTTCGCACGTGCGCTTCGGGCGGATGGGAAAACGGTTTGAGGAAAGGGCTTTTGACAGTTTGTTGGGCGCCATCGAGAAAACCACGGGCAAAAAGTTCACGGAGGCGGAGCGCCGGATTGTCGCCAAGGGGGCCGACGAGATTGATTTGGTCAACTCCGGTCTGGAGGAAACCATGATCGGGGCTTACAACCAGATTCTGGATGTCTGGAGGGGAAACCCCAAAATTCCCGATTTGCGCACGGCCGCCTTTGTTTCCTCCATCAATAAAATTGCCACCTCCTATATGGAATTGGGGGTCTTCCCGTAGCGCTCAAGGGCCGTGCGGACCGTCCGCGCGGTTGCAAAATAGAGTTTTTTTCATATCTTTTACTTCAAGCAGGAGCCGCGGCCGGCGGCCCTGCTTGATTGTTTAGGTGTAAAAAGAAAAGGAGTAAAAATGCTGAAAACCATGCGCAAAAACACCAAGATTGTCCTTTGGATTGTCATCGCCGCCTTTCTCGGCACCATCGTTTTCGCCTGGGGGATGCAGTACACGGCCTCCCAACAGATGAAAAATTACGTGGCCAAGGTCAACGGCGAAAAAATCACCGCCGACGAGTATCTCTTCTACTTTGACCGGCTGGCCAAGCAATGGGAGGCCCAGAATCCCCAAACCGAGATGTCCGAGGACCAGCGGGCCAAACTGCACTACGACGCCTGGCGGGAATTATTGCGAAACGTTTTGATGCGGCAACAGGTCGAACGATACGGCCTCGGAGTAACCGACGGGGAAATCGTGGAGTTTCTGCAGAAATACTACTACGCCGTCCCCGAACTGATGCAGCTGGAGGTTTTTCAAACGAACGGGCAATTCGATTACAACAAGTATCTGGCCATCATGAACTCCAAAGACCCGGCGGCGGGCCCCTTCTGGGCGCAAATCGAGGCGATGGTGCGCCCCAAAATTTTGGAGTTCAAGCTCTCCAACTCCGTTTTTTCCACCGCCCGGGTTTCCAACCAAGACATCGTCAACCGGTACAAGGAGTACAACGAATACTACAAGGTCAAAATCCTTCAGGTGCGAACGGAGCAGTTCCGGTCGCAGATTCAGACGCCGGACGAGGAACTGACGGCGGCATACAACAAGAACAGGGAAAAATACCGCCAGCCGGAGCGGGCGCACGTGCTCTTTGTCCGCTTTCCCAAAACCTCGGCCCAGGAGGATGAACGCCGGGCGGAAGACGAGGCGCTGCGCCTCCGGCTGCAGGCCCAGAAGGCCCTGGACACAACCGCCTTTGCCGCGCTGGCCCGTCAGTATTCGGAGGACCCCACAGCGGGAAAAAACGGCGGGGACTTGGGCTGGTTCGTCCGCGGACAGATGGTTCCCGCTTTTGACTCGGCCGTCTTTGCCCTAAAACCGGGGGAGCTTTCCCAGCCCGTGCGGACCGATTTCGGCTGGCATGTCATCAAACTCTGGGGCAAAAGAAAGCAAAAGGGCCAGGAACAGGTGCACGCCAGCCATATTCTGGTGAACATCAAACCCAACCTGGAAGGGGCCGAGGCGATGAAAACGATGGCCGACAATTTTGCCCGCCGGGCCGCCGGTGAGGGATTTGAAAAAACGGCCGCCGAAATGCAGCTGGTCATCGACTCCTCCAATATCTTCACCCGGGATGCCTCCATCACAGGCATCGGTTTTTTCACGGAGATAAACCAGTTCGTCTTTTCCAACGAACCGGGCGCCGTATCCCCGGCGTACAACGTCCCGGGCGCGTACGTGGTGGTGAAGGTGCAAAAGCGGCTGGCCGCGGGCATTCCCAAGTTCGAAGAGGTGAGGAACATGGTCCGCGCGGACCTGCTCCGCCGGAAAACGATGGAATTGGCCCGGCAGAAAGCGGACAAAATCTGGCAGTTATTGCAAAAGGGCACGCCCATTGAAAAAGCCGCCGCCCAATTTGGAGACACGGTGGGCACCGAGCATATTTGGGGGTGGGGCGCTTGGGTTCCGGGCATGGGAGATGCGCCCGCCTTTTTGGGAGCCGTCATCCGCGCCCACCAGCAAAAACAGCGGTTTATTCCTCCGGTTCCCACGGATTTGGGCTACGCCTTGGGGGAATTGGTGCAATATCTCCCCTATGATGCGGCCCGTTTTGCCGCCGCCAAGGATTCGACGACCCAATCCCTCTATCAAAAACGCCGCACGGACGCTTTGAATGCCTGGCTGGCGCAATTGCAAAGGGATGCGGACATCGAGGATTACCGGATGGAAGTCTTGGGGGCAAATTTCTAAGCCAAACAACTTAGAAAAAGCGCCCGTACGGGCGCTTTTTTTATTTCATAGATATCTCTTGACTACCTACTTTTCCGCTTCATCTTACCACTAAGGAAAGGGATTAAAGGATGCGAAAATGAAGCTCATATTGTCGGCCGGATTCTTCTTTTTCGCTTTAGCACCCGCCGCCTTCAGCCAACCCGACAGTATCTACGCTTTTTCTCCAGATGTGAAAATAACCGAATCCGGGGAATACGATGGTAACTCTCTCTACTTTTACAGCACCGGTCAGCATTACACGGCCTACCGGGGGGATACCGTGTACGTAATTTGGCATGAAGACCGGTACGATCCCTACGGATCTTGGATTTTATTTGCCAAATCACCGGATGGAGGGAAGACCTTTGGGTCGAACGTATATGCGGATGCCGGATGGTATCCTTCGATGCGGGTGGACAGCGCCGGGGTTATCTACTTGGTCTATGCGAACGGCGGCGACATCCTTTTCCGCAAATCGGCCAACGGCGGCACCTCCTTTGGCGCTCAGGTTCGAGTCACCGATGATACGGGTGCCCCGGCAGGGGCGGCAGCTCCGGCGTTAGCCCTCAACAACAAGGGCCATATTTTTGTGGCTTGGCTTGATTATAGAACTAACCCCTATTCTGTTTTTGCCTCCGCCAGCTATGATGGCGGCCAGACTTTTACGCCAAATGTTCAGGTCAGCGAACCGGGTACGAGAGGTTTTCCCGGAGATATTGCGGCGGATGACAGTGGGCGGGTATACGTTGCTTACCACGGGACAACCGGCGGGCAAAGCGGGATTGTAGTAGCCCGAAGCGATGATTCCGGACAGAGTTTTAATTTTCGCACACTTGCCAACGACCCTTTGTGGACCACGGGAAGGTTAAGTATGACTCTTGCTCCAGGAGGCCTAATCGGTATTGCCTGGGACGGTACACGGCTCATGAATAATTTTCTCAACCACATCTTACACTTTTCCGTTAGCTTCGACTACGGCCAGACCTTTTCCCCAAGTGTGCGAGTGGACGACGACAGTGACCTTACTTTCAACACGGCTCCATTCGATCCCTCCTTGGCCTTTACAAACGACATTTTTTATGTGGCCTATATGCGAGAAGACAGTCCTTTTGGGAAGCAAAAAATCTTTTTTTCTTACAGTTTGGATAGCGGCCAAAGTTTTGCTCCCAGCATTGACATTAACGTCAACACTACAGACCCCAACAATCGCTGGCGCGACAGGCCAGGTCTTGCGGTCAATGAAGCGGGTAAGGCTTTTGTGGCTTGGCGGGATGGCCGCTATACAAACCAAATTGAGTTTATTCAACTTCTCTTCGGGGCCCCCGGAAAATTCGTTCGGCTTCTGAAAGGGGATTTGAACCTGGATGAAATGCTCACGGCGACAGACGTTGTGCTGGAGATAAACGCGGTTTTTTCAGGACACTCTTTTCCTGCTCCGCTCCAAAATGCGGACGGCAACTGCAGCGGGGATTTGTCGCCAACAGATGTAGTGTTATTACTTAAAGCAGTTTTCTTAACCACGGCGTTCCCCTGTTAGCAAATCCGCCAAATTGAGGCGCTCCTCTATTTCATAAACATCTCGGTTACTTCCTTTTTGGTGTCCGCCTCCAGAACCCGGAACTGATCCGGCGGGGTGAAGGTGTCGCGGATGACGTCGATATCCAGCTTCAAGCTTTTGGCCAAACCGGAAATCCGGTTGCCGGCGCCGTCCGCCACGGCCTCCGCCAAAAAGGGATGGATGATGAGCTTGAACGAGCGGGTGTTGGAACCGGCCTTGGCCCGGCGGAACCAGCGCTCGATTTTGGTGGCCAGTGTCTCCCGCGACAAGATGCGCCCGAAGCCGCTGCAGGTGGGACAGGAATCGGAGAGGGTGAAAATCAAGCTGGGGCGCACCCGTTCCCGGGTCATTTCGATAAGCCCGAATTCGGAAATCGGGCTGATGGCGTATTTGGAACGGTCGCTTTTCATCGCATTTCGGAACTCGTCAAAAAGCCGGCGGCGGTGCTCGCGGGAGGGCATATCGATAAAATCCACGATGATAAGCCCGCCGATGTCGCGTAGCCGTATCTGGCGGGCAATCTCCTTGGCCGCTTCCATATTGGCGCGGAAAATGGTCTGCTCCTGGTTGTCCTTGCCCACGAACCGGCCGGTGTTTACGTCCACGGTGACCAAGGCCTCGGTCTGGTCGATGACCAGGTACACCCCCCGCTTGAGCCAGACCTTCCGCTCCAGCATCTTGTCGATTTCCGGCTCGATGCCGTATAGGTCGAAAATCGGCACCGGCTCGGTGTAGAGCACCACTTTGGAACGCAAATCCGGAGCCACTTCCTTTAAGTAGCGGAGAATTTGACGGTATTCATCCTTGTTGTCGCAGACCAGCCGGTCCACGTCGGAGGTGAACAAATCCCGGATGACGGAGACCGTGCTGCCGCTTTCCTTGTGCAAAAGCGCCGGCGCTTTGACCCGGGGGGACAAACGGGAAACCCTTTTCCACAGGTGCAGCAAGCTTTTCAAATCGGCGGCGAACTCCTTTTCCTCCTTCCCCTCCCCTTCCGTGCGGATGATGACTCCGAAACCGGCGGGAAGGTGTTTTAAGACCAGTTCCTTCAAACGCCTTTTTTCCGCCCAGTTTGAAATCCGCTTGGAAACCCGCACAGAGCGCCCGCCGGGGATCAGAACGATAAAACGGCCGGGCAGGGCAAGTTCAGTCGTGACCCGGGGGCCCTTGGTGCCGATTTGCTCCTTGACCACCTGGATGAGAACCTCCTCCCCCTTTTTCAGAATCTCCTCGATGGAGGCCCGGAAGCGATGGCGCTCCGGAGCGGGGGCGTCCTCCTCGAACTCCTCCACCTCCTCATCCTTCTGCCCTCCGTAGTGCCAGGCCAAATCGGAAACGTGCAGAAAGGCGGATTTTTCCAGCCCGATGTCCAGGAAAGCGGCCTGCATCCCCGGGAGGATGGAGTTGACTTTCGCTTTGTAGATGTTGCCGGCTATCCGCTCCCGGTCGGCGCGCTCCACCATCAGTTCCATCACCCGGCCCTCTTCGAGAAGGGCGATGCGGGTTTCGTACTCGGAGGCGTTGATGACGATCTCCTTGGAGAGCTTTGGCGGCTGTTTTTTCGATTCCTTCTGCTTGAACCATGCCAATGGATTTTTTATCATATTTTCAACTCAAAGGTTTTGTCGGCCAGTCGCTTCTGGCCGCGGGCGAACTCAGGCCCGGTTAATTTTTTTCTTCCTTCCAAAGAGAGCTCCAAAATTTCCACGCCCCCCTCGCCGCAGCAAACCGCGAGCCCGGTGCGGCCGTCAAAGCAAAGCCAGCTCCCGGGGCGTTTGGCGGTATTTTTAGCATCTGAAGGAAGGACTCTCGATCGATAAATTTTTATAACTTCGCCCCCCAACTTGCCAAAGGCACCGGGGGCGGGGGAAAAGGCCCGGATTTGGTTGTGGACCTGCAAAGCGGGACGCTCCCAAAGGATAAATCCGTCTTCTTTTTTCAGCTTGGGGGCCAGAGTTACGCCCGCTTCCGTCTGGGGCACGGGAATCAAGGTTCCGGCTTCCAGTCCGTCCAGCGTTTCCAAAAGAAGCTCCGCTCCCAGTCGGGAAAGTTTTTCCGCGAGTTCCCCGGCCGTTTCATCCGGGCCGATGGGGCATTCCCGCTGGGCCAAGATGGCGCCCGTGTCCACCCGGTCGTCCAGAAGAAAGGTGGTGACGCCGGTCTTCCGCTCCCCGTTGTAGATGGCCCAGTTGATGGGAGCGGCGCCGCGGTATTTGGGCAAAAGGGAGGCGTGCAGGTTGACGCTTCCTTTGCGCGGCAAAGCAAAAACCTCCCGCGGCAGATAGCGGAAGGCGACCACGGCGGCCACGTCAGGATTCAGGTCCCGGAGCCATCCCAAAAAGCCCGTGTCATTCAGCCTTTCCGGTGTTTGAACGGCAAGGCCGAGTTCGCGGGCGCGAACTTCAACCGGTGAAGATTTGACTTTCTGTCCCCTTCCGGCCGGCTTCGGCGGCGCGCTTACCACGCCGACCGGTTTATGTTTGGAGCGGACAAGCGCTTCCAGACAGGGAAGGGCAAATTCCGGCGTCCCCATGAAAACCACCCTCACAACGCCGCTTTTTTCTTCAACTCCGAAAGCTTTCCTTTCAGCAAGTCCCGTTCCAAGGCCGAAAGGTGGTCGATGAACAAAACCCCGTTTAAGTGGTCCGTTTCGTGACAAAACACCCGGGCAATCATATCCTCCGCATCCAACTCCATTCTTTCCCCTTTCAGGTTCTGGCCCGCCAGCTTTATTTTCTTCGGCCGCCGCACCTCGGCATACACCCCCGGAATGGACAAACATCCCTCCTCCTCGATGACTTCCTCGGAGGAGCGGAAGACAATTTCCGGGTTCACGACGGCGAGTTTCTTTCCGGTCAATTCAAAGCTGGCCGTATCGGCCACAAAGATTCGTTTAAGGACGCCCACCTGGTTCCCGGCCAGACCGACTCCGTTGGCGGCCTCCATCGTAGCCATCATATCCGCTGCCAGGCGGGCCAATTTTTCATCAAACACGGCCACCGGCTCGGCCCTTTGGCGCAAAACCGGGTCGCCGTATTTCCGTATTTCCAAAACCACTACGACTCCAGCTTGCCGGCAATGGCGGAGCGCAGAAATTCGATTTTGGTCTCCTCCCCCACTTTCAAAACGATTTTGTTCTCCTTTTCGTCAATCCCCCAGATGGAGCCGATAATGCCGCTGGAGGTGACCACCCGGTCCCCTTTCTTTAGCTCGGCCAGCATCCGCTGGTGCTCCTTTTGCTTTTTCTGCTGGGGGCGGATTAGAAAAAGATAGAAAATCGGGATGATTAAAAGCAGGGGCAGAATTTGCATGAAGAAATTCCCCCCCCCCTGGCTGGGGGCTCCTCCCATTAAAAGTAAAGCCGAAGCGATCAAGCTTCCTCCTCTCTGTACCGTTCGATAAACTGTTTTCTGAAAGCCGCAAACTCACCCGCACGTATCTTTTCGCGAGCGGCCCCCAAAAGTTCCTGATAAAACCATAGGTTGTGCAAAGTCGCCAAGTGCATCCCGGTAATCTCTTTGGCGTTGAAAAGATGCCGGATGTAAGCCCGGGTGTAGTTTTGGCAGGCCGCACAGCCGCAGCGTTCGTCGATGGGGCCAAAGTCGTCCTTGAAACCGGCCCCTTTCAATACGAGTTTACCACTCCAATTGTAAACCGTTCCGTTGCGGGCGTTGCGGGTCGGCAGGGCGCAATCAAAAAGATCGATCCCCTGCCCAATTCCAAAAAGCAAATCGACCGGCGTTCCCATCCCCATCAGATAGCGCACCCTGTCGGCCGGCAGATTTTCAACGGCTACGCCAACCATCGAAAAGGTTTCCTCCTTCGATTCTCCCAGCGAAAGTCCGCCCAAGGCATACCCGTCGAATTCCAGCTCCGCCAGTTCCAAAGCCGAGCGCTTCCGCCAAAGCGGACTGGTGGAGCCCTGCACGATTCCGAAAAGGGCCTGCTTTTGTCCCCAGTGGGACATCCGCTCGTGCGAATCCCACCAGACCTTGGAGCGTCTGGCCCACTCGGTGGTTATCCGGACGGAACGGGCGACCAACGCCTCATCCGCCGGATAAGGCGGGCAGAAATCAAGGGGCATTATCAGGTCGGAACCAAAAATATGCTGGATTTCCAAGACCTTTTCCGGTGAAAAGAAGTGGGGCGAGCCGTCCCAATGGGAGCGGAAGGCCACCCCTTCCTCCTGATAGTCGAAAAACTCCGAGAGCCGGTAGGCCTGAAAACCGCCCGAATCGGTCAAAATCGGTCCTTCCCAGTTAATGAAGCGGTGCAATCCTCCCCCCAGTCGGATAACCTCCACTCCCGGTTTCAGATAAAGATGGTAGGTGTTGGAAAGGACGATTTCGGCGCCCAGCGAGCGGACTTCCTCAAACAGGAGTGTTTTAACACTCCCCGCCGTGGCAACCGGAGCAAACGCCGGGGTCTGGAAAACGCCATGAGAAGTTTTCATCAACCCGCTGCGGGCGGCGCTTATTTTGTCAACTGCGTCAACCGCGAAACTTCCTGTTTCGCTGGCTACTGCCAAACTCACTTCAAACCTTTCTTCAACGCCTCTTCCATCTTCCGAACTCCCACCACTTCAATTTCGAATTTCCGCAGCCCCTTGGCGTTGGTCAGGGGGATTAAAATCCGCTCAAAACCCATTTTCTGGGCTTCGGCAACCCGGGCCTCGGCCTGGCTTATTCCCCGGATTTCCCCACCCAAACCGACTTCTCCGACCGCCACCGATTTGGAGTCGAAGGGGATATCCTCCAAGCTGGAGGCCAAAGCAAGGGCGAATCCCAAATCACAGGCCGACTCTTCAATTTTTACTCCACCGGCGACGTTGACAAAAACATCCTTCGTCCCGAAGGAAAGTCCCAGCCTCTTTTCCAAAACCGCCAGAATCAAGGAAAGCCGCCGGGCGTCAAACCCGCCTACTACCCGCTGAGGCGTACCCCAAGGGGTCGGGGCCACCAACGCCTGCACTTCCAAAAGAAGCGGCCGGTTGCCGTCCAAGGCCGCCACCACGACCGACCCGGAGGCGGCCTCGGCCCGTTCTCCCAAGAAAAAGCCGGAGGGGTTTTCCACCTCCGCCAACCCTTTTTCGGTCATTTGAAATATACCGATTTCGGCCGTCGAACCAAAGCGGTTTTTCACCCCCCGAAGGATGCGATAGAAGTGGTTCTTTTCCCCTTCGAAGTACAAAACGGTATCCACCATATGCTCCAAAACCTTAGGCCCGGCCAAAAAACCATCCTTGGTGACGTGCCCAACCAGAAAAAGTATCTCCCCGGAGACCTTGACCCGTTCAATCAGGGCCTGCGTAACCTCCCGCAATTGCCCGACCGAGCCGGGCGGGGAAAAAAGCTGGCCGGAGGAGATGGTTTGAATGGAGTCGAAAATCAAGACCTTGGTCTTAATTTTCTTCAACTGCTCCAGGATGACTTCAAGCCGTGTTTCAGCCAAAAACCAAATCCCCTGCTGATGAATCCCCAGCCGCTGGGCGCGGGATTTGAGTTGCAGAAGTGATTCTTCCCCGGAGACATACAAGACGGTTTCTCCCTGCCGCGCCAATTTCCCCGCGACTTGCAAAAGCAAAGTCGATTTTCCAATTCCCGGGTCGCCGCCGACCAAAATGGCCGAGCCGTGCACGGCGCCTCCTCCCAATACCCGGTCAAACTCCGGTATTCCGGTTGGAATCCGCCCCGCTTCACCGTTGGTGACCGTTTCCAAGGCAACCGGTTCCTCGAAGGAAGCCGCGGGCTTGGAGGTTTTCCGCTCCACCCGTTCTTCAACAAAAGTATTCCACCCGCCGCAGGAGGGGCAGCGCCCCAGCCAGCGGGGCTCTACCGTGCCGCAGCTCTGGCAGACGTAGGCGGTTTTGGTCTTGAGCGCCGGCATCAGACCACCTGTATCGGCCCGACGGAAGTGCCGGTGATAAATTGCTGGACCACGGGGTCGCGGCTTTCGCGCGTTTCCGCAGGGGAGCCGTCCCAGATGATCTTTCCTTTGAAAAGCATGCAGATTCGGTCGGCGACTTTGAAGGCGGAGGCCATATCGTGGGTCACAACCACGGCGGTGTTTCCGAGACGCTTGCGCAAATCGAGTATCAGTTCGTTGATGACGTCCGCCATAATCGGGTCCAGACCGGTGGTCGGCTCGTCGTAGAGCATCACTTCCGGCTCGGCGACCAAGGCCCGGGCCAAAGCCACCCGCTTGCGCATCCCGCCGGAGAGCTCGGCCGGTTTTTGATTTTCAACCCCGGAAAGCCCGACCAGTGAAAGTTTTTCCCGGACGATTTCCAAAATCTCCTCCTCTTTGAGGTTGGTATGCTCACGCAGGGGGAGGCCGACATTTTCTGCGACGGTGAGGGAATCGAAAAGCGCCCCGTTCTGGAAAACCATTCCGAATTTTTTGCGCAGGTGGTACAGCTCCTCTCCCCGCACGGAGCCGACATCGGTGCCGTCCACGATAATCCGCCCGCTGTCCGGCTCCAAAAGACCGATGATATGTTTCAGGAGCACCGATTTTCCCGTGCCGGAACCGCCGATGATGACCACCGTCTCCCCGTCCCGGAGGGTCAAATTCACCCCGTCCAGGACAACCTTTTTGCCGAAGCTTTTGTGCAAATCGATGATTTCAATCAATCCTGTTTTTCTCCGGGTAGCCCGGGAGCCCCTGCTCCCGGGACATTCTAAATCGAGAACAACAATGTCGCAATCAAGTAATCCGAAACCAAAATCAAAACCGAGGCCCAGACCACCGCCCGGGTGGTGGAACGGCCGACCCCTTCCGCCCCCCCCTCCGCCGAAAGGCCGTGGTAGCAGCCGACCAGCGAAATGATAAGCCCGAAAACCGCCGCTTTCACCAGGCCGGAAACCAAATCGGAAACGTGGAAAAACAGCTTCACGCCGTTTAGAAAAATCTCGCCGGAGAGCCCAACAAAGAAAACCGCCACCGCCATCGCCCCCATGATGGCAATAAAGTCGGCAAATACCGTGAGAACGGGGAGCATGATGATGGAGCCCGCCACCCGGGGGAAAACCAGATAGGATACCGGGTTTACTCCCATCGCCTCAAGGGCATCCACCTGCTCGGTCACCTTCATCGTGCCGATTTCCGCCGCCATCGCCGCACCGACGCGGCCGGCCACGACCAATGCCGTCAATACAGGGGCTAATTCGATGACGATGGCCTTGCCAACGGCGGTACCGAGGTAACGCAAAGGGATGTACCCCTTGAACTGATAGGCCGCCTGCCAGGCGGAGACGCCGCCGGTGAAAACCGACGTGATGACGATGAGCGGCAGCGAGCGGACACCGACGAAGAGCATCTGGTCGAACCAGAGGCCGATGCGCTTTCCGATTTCGCCAAAAGCGACAACCGTGCGGCCGAGCAGAATGAAAACCGCCCCCGTGTGGGCGAAAAAACGAACCACTTTTCCGCCGACATATTCAAGCTCTACCGTGCGGGGCATTTAATATCCTCTCCAATGTGGGAAGCGAAGCAGAGAAAGTCCTTGCGTTGCGATTGAATCGAAAGGGGATGCGCACCATCAAAACGGAGCCGGCCCGCCGCCCGATGGAACAGCCTCTGGAAGGGAAGCCATATTCTCAAAGCGGGCGTATTCCTTGAGGAAGGTCAATCGTACGGAGCCGGTCGGGCCGTTGCGCTGCTTGGCGACAATCACCTCCGCCACCCCTTCGAGGGAACGGCCCTCCTTATCCCGGTCGATTTTGTACATCTCGGGGCGGTAAATGAAGGCCACCACGTCGGCATCCTGCTCGATGGCGCCCGATTCCCGCAAATCCGCGAGTTGCGGGCGGCGGTCGCCGCCGCGCACCTCCACTTGGCGCGAAAGCTGGGAAAGCGCCACCACCGGGATGTCCAGCTCCTTGGCAAGCCCCTTCAGTGAGCGGGAGATGATGGAGATTTCCTGCTGGCGGGATTCCGCTCCGCGCGGACCATGCATTAATTGCATATAGTCGATGACCAATAGCCCGATTTGGTGCTGGGACATCAGCCGGCGGGCCTTGGCGCGCATCTCGAGTATGCCGATGTTGGGGGAATCATCCACAAAGATTTTCGCGTCGGAAAGCGGCCCGACGGCGATTCCCAGGTTGGTCCACTCGGCGTTCGCCAGCCGCCCCGTGCGCATCCGGTGCCAGGAAACCCGCGCCCGGCTGCAGAGCATCCGCTGGGCGATTTGCTGTTTGGACATTTCCAAGGAAAAAACCGCCACCGGAATCTGCTGCTCCACGGCGACCTGCTCGCAGATGGTCAAAACAAACGCCGTTTTCCCCATCGAAGGGCGCCCCGCCACCACAATCAAATCGGAGGGCTGCAGCCCGCCGGTCAAGGCATCCAGCTCCGTAAAGCCGGTCGCCAGCCCGGTGATGGCCCCCTCCTGACGATGGTATTCCTCAATCGATTCAAAGGTGTGCGGCAAAATCGAGCCCAAAGGCACGAACCCCTCTTTGGTCCGCACTTCCGAAATGGCGAAGATTTTCGATTCCGCCTGGTCCAGAAGCTCGTCCACGTCCGCCGTAGGGTCGTAGCAGGAGGAGACGATTTGCGTGCCGGTCTCTATCATCCGTCTAAGCGTGGATTTTTCCAGAACGATGCGGGAATGGTACTCGATGTTGGCCGAGGTGGCCACCCCCTCGGCCAACGAGACCAGGAAAAGCCGCCCCCCCACTTCCTCCAATTCACCCGATTTGACCAACGCCTCCGAAAGGGTGGTCAAATCGACGGCTTCGGAAGCGTCGTAGAGTTTTATCATGGTTCGGAAAATCTTTTGGTGGGCGGGACGGTAAAAGGCATCCTCGTCGAGGATTTCAAGCGCCCGGCCGATCGCCTCCTTGTCCAGAAGCATCGCCCCCAAAACGGCCCGCTCCGCCTCCAGATTGCTGGGAGGGATGCGCTCGGCGGTTTCCGTTTCGGTTTCAAACCGGATCCGGTCGGCCATTACTTCAACACCACCCCGTCATACGCTTTTCTCAAAACCTTCATATCCTCCCAGACATCCTTTTTATATTCCGCAAAGCGCAAAAGCGCTGCCGGATGATAGGTGACCATCACCTTGATGCCGTTGAAGTCGTGGAAGGCGCCCCGCAGTTTTCCGAGCGCGAGTTTCGTTTCCAGAAGCTGCATCGCGGCAATGCGGCCCAGGCAAACGATGAATTTGGGATTGATTAAGCGAATCTGCTCCAAAAGATATGGGGAGCAGGTTTCCATCTCATCGGGCTGGGGGTCCCGGTTTTCCGGCGGACGGCATTTCAAAACGTTGGCAATATACACCTCTTCCCGGCGAAACCCGGTCGCTTCCAGAATTTTATCCAAAAGCTTGCCCGCCCGCCCGACGAACGGCTCCCCCTGCAAATCCTCGTCCCTTCCCGGCGCCTCGCCGACAAACATGATATCCGCTTTGGGATTCCCCACGCCGAAGACAAACTTGGTGCGGGTGTGCCCCAAGGGGCAGCGGACGCAGTCCTTGATTTCGTGGTAAAACGATTCCAAAGTCCGCCCCGGATCCGGCCGCACCGGATTCTCCTTCAAACCGGCCGCCGGCCCGCCGAAAAGCGTCGCCTGCTTTACCACTGGAGACGAGGCCACCGTTGACGTCTTTGTTGATACTGTTTTTGGCGGCAGCACCGCTTCGCTCACCCCCAACTCCACACGTTGGGCCAGATATTTTTTCAGCTTTTCTTTCGAGTTCACAAAATCCCCGCCAGCTTCCGTAAAATCACCCGCGCCACTTCATCCTTGGAAGCCAAGGGCACTTCTTCTCTTTTTCCGGAAGGAAAATACAAAGTCACCCGGTTGGTATCCACGTCAAACCCGGCGTCCGGAAGATCCGCCCGGTTGAAAACCAAAATGTCCAGATTCTTCTCTTCCAGTTTTTTCTTCCCGTTCGTAAGCCCGTTTCCAGTTTCAAGGGCAAAACCCACCAGTTTTTGCTTTTTTTTGGCCTTTCCCAGCCGGGCCAGAATGTCCGGGTTGGGGAGCAAATTCAAAGTCATTTTCCCTTCCCGTTTGATTTTTTCCTTGCTCACCTTTTCCGGCCGGAAATCGGAGACCGCCGCCGCCATTATCACCGCGTCGCTCTTCGGATACAGCCCGGCCAGCTCCTTTTGCATTTCCTCCGCCGTGGCGGCAAAAACGTTTTCCGTATTCCCCGGCGGCTCGATGGACATCCGGCCGTGCACAAAAGTCACTTTTGCCCCCATATAAACGGCGTTTTTGGCCAAAGCCGCCCCCATCTTGCCGGAGGAGCGGTTTGACAAATACCGCACCGGGTCGATGGCTTCCTCCGTCCGCCCGCCGGTGACGATGATTCTTTTCCCCTTCAAAAGCTCCCGGTCGGCAAATATCGCATCCATTTTGTTGAAAATTTGCTCCGGCGCGCTCATCCGCCCCATCCCCTCCCCTTCCGAGGCGGTAGCCAACTTCCCCTCCTCCGGCCCTACAAATTGAAATCCGAGCTTTTCCAGCTTGGCGCAGTTTTCCTGCACTTGGAAATGGCGCCAGATTTCAGTGTTCATCGCCGGAGCCAAAAGAACCTCGGTTTTTGTCGCCAAAAGGATGCTGCACAACAAATCCGGCGCCAAGCCGTTCGCGACCCGCCCGATGAAATCGGCCGTGGCGGGAGCCACCACAATCAAATCCGGCCAGCGGGCCAGCTCAATATGGTGGGTGGACGCAAATTGCTGCGGAAATAGCTCGGACGACACCGGGTTGCCGGAAAGCGTTTCCAAAACGAGGGGGGTGACGAAATGATGCGCCGCCTCGGTCATCACTACCCGTACGGAGGCCTTTGCCTCAACCAGTTGCCGTACCAAAAACGGAGTCTTATAGGCGGCGATTCCGCCGGTTACCCCCACCAGAATCTTTTTGCCGGAAAGCATCAGTGCACCCCGCCTGCGTTCGGGGTAGTGGAAGCCGGGTCCGCCGGGTATCCCATCATCCGTTCCGCCGGGGAAAATATCAATATCGAAACCAGCCATTCCAGATTCTTCCGGTCCACCGGCGCCTTCCCGGCCCAGCTCACCTTTTCCAAAAGAAGTTCAAGCCGGTCAGCAGGCAAAAGACCCAGGGCGTAGTAACGCACCAAGGCGGAAAAGGCATCCGCCGTAAAAAAGGATATTTCCGCGTCGGAAAAAATCCGTATGGAGGAAGGAGTGGGCCTTCTCTCCCCCTGCGGACCAAAGCGTTCCAGAATCCAGCTCAAGGCCATACCCACTTCACGGTCGGAGAAACCCATTTTCCCCAACTGGGCCGACCAATAGGAAAGCTCCTTTTGGTAGTCCTTGCCTGATTGCCGCTCCGGGCAGGCTTTTTCCACCAAAAAGGTGACCGCCTCCAAAAGCCGCTCGTCATTCATAGCTGGGTTATAAGGTAAAACCTGGGGGCAGATTTGCCAAGCTTTTAATGCCGAAAATGCCTGTGGCCGGAAAAAACCAAACTGACGCCGGCCCGGTCAGCAGCCGCAATCACATCCGCATCCTTTTTTGAACCGGAGGGAGCCAAAACGGCAATCACTCCGCCCGACGCCGCCTTTTCCACCCCGTCCGGCATCGGGAAAAAGGCATCTGAAGCCAGAACGGAGCCCTTGGCCCGGCCGCCCGCTTTGTGCAGAGCCAGCCAGACGGCATCCACCCGCGATGTGATTCCGCCGGCAATGCCGACCGTTTTTTCCCCTTGAACTAATACAATGGCGTTCGAGTGGGTGTGCTTGGCAACTCTTTCGGCAAAAAGCAAACTTTCTATTTCCTCCTCGCCCGGCTTTCGCTTCGAAACCACTTGCAGATCCTGCTTTTCCGAGACGGCGGTATCCACGCTTTCCGCCAAAAAACCGCCTTCCAGATGGAAAAGCCGAAAACCGCTCCCCCCGTGACTTTTCCAATTCCGGCAGGCGACGATGCGCCGGTTTTTCTTTTCATTCAGTAGTTCCAGCGCATCCGCCGCAAACGCGGGTGCCAAGATGCATTCGAGAAAAACCGAATCATTCAGTGCTCGAGCCGTAGTCAAATCCACTTTCTGGTTTAATCCGACAATGCCTCCATAAGCCGAAAGGGGGTCACACTCGTAGGCATCCCGATACGCTTCCGCCAGCGTTTTTCCGACCGCCGCACCGCAGGGGTTGGTATGCTTGAAAATGGCGGCAAACGGCTCGTCAAATTCCAAGCATAGTTTGTAAGCGGCGTTCAAATCGCGAAGGTTGTTATAGGAAAGTTCCTTGCCGCCTAAAATTTCGAAGCTGTCCGCTCCCCATCCTTCGCCGGCAGAATACCAAGCCCCTTTTTGATGGGGGTTCTCACCGTAGCGCAGTTCCTGTTTTTTAAGAAGCTCCATGCGAATGTTCTCCGGCAAACCCTCCGAAACGCCCATTTCCGTTTCGGAAAGATACCGGCTGATTAGCTCGTCGTACCGCGCGGTCAAGGCGAACACCTTGCGGGCGCAGCTTTTACGGAACTCGAGCGTGGAAGACCCGTTGTTTTTCTGCAATTCCTTCCCAAGGAGTTCATACTCATCCGGGCTCGTGATCGCGGCAATCGATTCAAAGTTTTTGGCCGCCGCACGCAGAAGCGAAGGCCCGCCGATGTCAATGTTTTCGACCGCCTCTTCTTCCGTGACGCCCGCCTTCTGTATGGTGGCCTCAAAGGGGTAGAGATTTACCACCACCAAGTCAATATTTTCCCATCCCTGTTTTTTCATTGTAGTTTGATGCTCTTCTTTCGTACGGCGTGAAAGGATACCGGCAAAGAGTTTGGGATGGAGGGTTTTCACCCGGCCGTCCAGAATTTCTTCCGAGCCGGTGTAGGCCGCCACCGATTCGACCCAAACGCCCAGTTTGGCCAGAACCTCCAGCGTCTTGCCGGTCGATAAAACGGCTATCGAATGGCGTTTCAGAATCTCCGCCAAAAGTTCCAGCTTTGATTTGTCGTAAACCGAAACCAGAGCCCGTTTGACCGCGATCCGGTCGGTCACCCTCTCTTCCTCAATCAAAACCTCTTCCGTCGCCATCAAAAATCCCGGCCGGTCAAAAGACGATAGGCCTCGATATATTTTTCACGGGTTTTCAAGACTACATCTTCGGGCAGGTGCGGGGCGGGCGGCTTTTTGTCCCAATTTATCGATTCGAGGTAGTTGCGGACAAATTGTTTGTCAAATCCGTCCTGCGGGCGGCCCGGCTGATACTGCGAAGCGAGCCAAAAACGGGAGGAATCGGGGGAGAGCACCTCGTCTATCAACGAAAGCCTTCCATCAATGTAGCCAAACTCAAACTTGGTGTCCACTAAAATGATTCCCTTGGACGCCGCGTAGCCGGCCGCTTTGTGGAAAATGGCAAGCGAAAGACGCCTCAACTGGTCAACGGTCTCCATACCGAATCGATTTCCGGCTTCCGTAACCGAAATATTCTGGTCGTGACCGGTGTCTTCCTTGGTGGCCGGAGTGAAAATCGGCTCCGGCAGCTTTTGTGATTCGAGCAAATCGCCGGGAAAATGGTAGTCGTACAACTGCACCGGCTTGCCGTTTTCCCCCCGTGCAGCTTTGTATTCCTTCCAAAGCGACCCGGCGATGTAGCCCCGTACCACGCATTCCAAATCGATGCGCCGGGCTTTTTTGACCAAAAGGGAGCGTCCCTCCAGCTGGTCGCGATGTTTTTGCAAATCCTTTGGGAAGTCCTCAACCCGGCAGGCCACCAGATGATTGGGGACAACGTCAGCAAGAAACTCAAACCAGAAAACCGACAGGGCGGTCAAAATCTTCCCCTTGTCCGGAATCCCTTCCGGCATCACCACATCGAAGGCGGAAAGCCGGTCGGTGGCGACCAAAAGCAGGTAGTCCCCCAAATCGTAGATGTCCCGCACTTTTCCGCGCCGGAAAAGCGGAAGTCCAGGCAAGTCTGTTTTCAACAAAGCTGCGGCCGTATCCGTTATGTCTGTCATACCGGCAAATATGGGGAAAAATTTGTTTTACGCAAGTTTATCCCCCCTTATAATCGTAACAGGGATATATATAGAAGGTGGTGACGTATCCCCGTCCGCTCTTTACAACCAATGAATCGGGGTCGTCAACACGTTTGAAAAAGCGGGAGAGAACGGCTGGCGCATCGTTCAATCGGTCCCGCCGGTCAACCACGAACAGAAGGTTTTTTCCCAAGACTTTCTTCTTGTCGAACCAGAAATCGTACTGCAGCCCGGGCCGGCCGATGAGCGGATTGGAATAGGTTTCCGGTCGGCCTGGAAGATAAAAAGCCAATTCCGAGGCGGTTTTGTATTCATACCCGGCTGCGAGCCAATCCCCTCTCTGCTTCTTTCTCATTCTCTCCACTTTTTCCGCCAGTTCCCTCCAGCCGGCCAAGCTGTTTCCCGGCCAGTTTACAGCCAGGGGCTGATAAAAAAGCAGGAACACAGATGGCCCAAGAAAGGCAAACGAACTAGCCAAACTGGTTTTAAACCAAAAGCTCATTTTCCCCTGCGAAGCGAGAAGAAGGGCCAAAGTGGTCGCGCCTAAATACCCCGGCCAGAGCCAGTTCAGTTTCACCCAGTAAAAAAAGGAAAGAAGTGTAAATCCCCCCAAAAAAGGAAGCGCAAAAGCGGCCAGAAACAAGGCCTGCTGATTGGCGCCTCCCCATCCTTCACGAATACCGACCCACAAAGCCCGCCAGCCCACCAGCCAAAGGGCCGGTGAAACGATTAAAATTTGCGTGACCAGATAGCGTCCAAAATTGTACAAGCTGAATTCGGATAATTCCTGTGCCCGGCGGGCGGATTGGAAAAGGAAGGAGACCCAATCGTTTTGGACGTTCCAGACGATGACTGGTCCAAAGATTAGTCCGCACAGAAGGAGGGAAATCCAAAAACTTCGCAAACGCAAAAAAAGCCGGCTCCTGGTTAACAGCGTATATATCCCAAGACCGGCAAAAATTAAAACAGCGCTGTATTTGGAAAGCAAAGCCAATCCGGCCGCCGCACCAAAGCCGTACCAAGCCTTTTCGTCTCCCTCCACCGCCGCCCGATAACTGAAGTAAAGGGCCAATGCAAAAAAGAAAAGCAAAGGAGAATCGGGCAGCATCTGCGACCCGCCGATGACGAAAAAAGGGGACAAAAGCAGCGGCAGAAATTCCTTGGGTCGGGGCCCCGCCAATTTACAAACCAACGCATAAAGAACAAGAAAAGCCCCGGCGGAATACAAAAGCGCCGGCAGCCGGACGGCCAGTTCGGTATGGCCGAACGACAACGTGAAAATAAAAATTGTCCAAGCCGTCAAAGGAGGATGGTCAAAGTAGCTCAAGGCAAGGTGGCGGGAGTAATTCCAATAGTAGGCCTCCTGCGGGGTAAGGGGCAAAACAAGTGCCATAACCAATCGGCCGATAAAGATTCCGCCAATCAGAATCCAAATGCATTTATTCAAGTTCGAAACTCATCCCCGTTCCGAAGGTGAAAATCCAGCCGCCCGAACCGAAAGGGCGCGCCCAGTCAAAGCGCAACACCCGAAACTGTGAGGAACGCAAAAGTCCCAGCCGCAGTCCGGCGCCCCAATTTCCTTTGAGTTCGTTCGACTGGAACCTCTCATCCGCTTTCCAGGCCTCGCCAAAATCAACAAAAACGACCCCCCCCAAACCGAAAAGGGAAAAAAGATTGGGGCCAAAAAACCGATGCTCCGCCGTCCCCAAAACCATCCGGCTGCCGGCAAGCGTTCGCGCCTCGTATCCCCGCAGCCCCTTTTCCCCTCCTAAAAGGAATTGACCGTAACGGGAAAGGCCGTTGATGGTTGACAGGTCAAACCGGAACGCCGTCGTTTGGCGTTCGGTCCAGCGCCAATAATAACGGAGGTTCCCCTGCCAAAAACTTCCTTCCCAATTTTGGGACAAAAAAGAGGTCCGGTTTCCGGCAACAACTTGGAAAAGATGCCTGCCCGCTTTGCGGGTTGTGCCGGTTGAAAAAGCCAGTTCGTGGCGGGAGAGGGAGGAACCCAAAAACTTTGCCCCAAAGACATATTCAAACGAAACCGACTCGCCGTTCCGGACATCCTCAACCACCCCAAAGTTGTCCAAATACCGCTCTTCCGAAAAACGATTCACATACCAATTAAGGGCGGCGGTGAACGCGTGCACCCGCTCCTCCGGCGGAACAAACCCGTATCGACCCGGCGTATGAACAGTGTCGGCCGAAAAGAAATAAAACGGCCCGGAAAACCGATTTTGAGTTATTGTATAGCCGAGCGAGGCGTTCGTTTTGAATTCCCTGCCCCATGACCGCAGAACGGAAAACGAGGCTTCTCTTACTTTCTGCTGAAAATAGAACCGCTCCTCACCGTGGTCAAAAAAGCGCAGCCGGTCGGTATAGGTTAAACCCTGCAGGCGGGCACCCCACTTGTCCCTCGAAGAATAAAGCGGCCGGGCGGCCTCAATAAGATAATAATCCCCGTCCGATCGGCTTTCGGCAATCCAATAAAGGGAGACCGGCCTGGAAAGAAGCTTGCGGTCATAGAAAGAGACACACCTCCCCACCCGCAAGTCGCTCTCTTCATAAAGCAGCTCGAACCGCTGCCCCCAACCCAGTAGATTCTCCTCTTCAAACCCGAGCGAGAATTCGTAGGCCCCTCCCCCGCCCCCGAAGGCAAAATTGCCGCTGGTCGTCCACTGGTCGCTTGTTTCGACCAACAGGTCAACCAGCGAATCGGAAATGATATGCGGGGTCACCAAAACCGATCCGAAAATCCCCAACGCTCGCAAATTCCGCTCGCTCTCCTCCGCCAAGACGGAATCGTAGTTTTCGCCCGCTTTCAGCAAAAGCTCGCGCCGGACGACCGGCTCTTTTGTTCGCAGGTGAAACCGGTTGGCCAGCCGAAACAGCCAGAGGCTTTCCTCTTCCGCGGGAAAGATATCCTGCCGCTCGATTACTACGGAGCGGATTTTGGGAACGGCCGTTTCCAGTGAATCGGCCCAGGCCCTAGTGCAAAAAAAGGCCCCGAAAATCAGGCTACCGGCGAGCCAGCTTTTGCAGAACCAGCTTGATGGCTTCAGGATAGATTTCGTATTCAAGTTGATGGACCCGTTCGGCCAGTGTTTCGGGAGTATCGGTTGGCAAAACGGGAATCTTTTTTTGAAGGATTATGGAACCATGATCGTATTGTTCATCCACGTAATGAACGGTCGCCCCGGTCTCTTTTTCCTTGGCAGCCAAAACCGCCTCGTGCACGGTGCGGCCGAAAAATCCTTTGCCGCCGTAGTTGGGCAAAAGGGCGGGATGGAGATTCAAGATTCTGCCGCTATAGGCGCGCACCACTTCATTTGGCACCTTTCTCAGATATCCCGCCAGGCAGATTAAATCAACGCGATGTTTTTTGAGCAGTTCCATAAGCGCCAAGGCATAGGCCCCCTCACTTTCGTAATCCTTTTTGGATATGACCGCGGATGGAATGGAATGCTTTGCAGCCCGTTCCAAAGCCAAGATTCCGGGCCGGTCGGAGACGACCAAAACAACGGAAGCGGGAATTTCCCCGTTGCGGCTGGCCTCTACAATCCGTTCCAGATTGGAGCCCGAACCGGAGACCCAGACGGAAAGCCTACTCGCCAAGGTGCTTTTTTACCAGGTTTGCCACCAGCTTGGGATTCGCCTTTCCCCCGCTTTTTTTAACCGTTTCCCCTACGAAAAACCCCAAGAGCTGTTTTTTCCCACCTTTATAACTTGCCATCTGTTTAGGAAAAGAAGCGATTACCTCCCGCACCCAACCATCCAAAACGGCTTCGTCCGATTCCTGCACCAACCCCTTCACCTTTACGACCGTCTCAACCGTCTTGCCGGTTTCCACCATTTCGGCCAAGGCCTCCTTGGCCATATTGTTGGAGAGGGCACCGGAATCCAGCTTTTTCAAAAGAGTTGCCAGCTCAACCGGCGACACCTTCAACTCGTCAATGGAAATCCTTTTTTCTTTAAGGAACCTAAATATTTCCACGCTTATCCAATTGGCGACGGTCTTCGCGTTGGGGAATGATTTAATCACCGTCTCAAAGTAATCCGCCACCGGCCGCTCGGAGGTTAAGAGAGAGGCGTCGTAATCGGAAAGCTGGTGGGTCTCGACAAAGCGTCTCCGTCTTGCTTCCGGCAACTCCGGCATTGCCTTGTGCACCGTTTCCAGCCAGTCGGTGGAAACCTCCAAAGGCAGTAAATCCGGTTCCGGAAAATAGCGGTAATCGTCCGAAAACTCCTTGGCCCGCATCGGATGTACGGACTGGTTATCCTCATCCCACAGCAGGGTTTCCTGAATAACCTTGCCGCCACTTTCAACTATTTTGATTTGCCGGGCAATCTCAACGTCAAGGGCTTTCTGTACGGCCCGGAAAGAATTCATATTCTTCAACTCCGTTTTCGTACCAAACTCTTTCAGTCCCTTGGGCCGGATGGAAACGTTGGCGTCACAGCGAAGCTTTCCTTTCTCCATGTCCGCCGTGCTTACTTCCGTGTACTGCAATATCTGTTTGAGAGTGACCAGATAGGCATAGGCCTCTTCCGACGAACGGATATCCGGCTCGGAAACGATTTCTATCAACGGCACCCCGCAGCGGTTCACATCCACCAAGGTGTAGTCAATGGCCCGCCCCTCGGGGTGAAACGATTTTCCGGCATCTTCCTCGAGATGAATGCGTGTGATGCCGACCCGTTTGGTTGAACCGTCCAGATGAATCGTTAACGAACCGCCCAAGCCAAGCGGTCTTTCGTATTGCGAGATTTGATACCCTTTGGGCAGGTCGGGATAAAAGTAATTTTTGCGGGCGAAGATGCTTTTGGGCTGAACCGTTCCCCCGACGGCCAAAATCGAGCGGATGGCCAGCTCGACCGCCTTTTTATTCAGAACGGGTAAAACACCCGGCATTCCCAAGCAGATGGGGCAGGTCTGGGTATTCCCCTCAGCGCCAAATGCGGTCGAACAGCCGCAAAAAATCTTGGTCGCGGTGTCCAGCTGGGCATGGACTTCCAATCCGATTACAGTTTCATATTCGGTCATCTTTGTCCTTCTAAATCGTGATTCCGAGATTTTCAAAAGTCATTGCGGCTTTGAGCAACATCTCATCTTTTTTCTGCGGCCCGATAATTTGCAGCCCCATTGGAAGCCCGTCTTTGTTCTTTCCACAGGGGATCGACACTGCCGGCACACCAGCCAAGTTTACCGGGACGGTGTAGATGTCGTTCAGATACATTTCCATCGGGTCATCCGTTTTCTCCCCTACATCGAAAGCGACAGAAGGGGTAGTCGGCCCCAGGAGGAAATCCACTTTTTTGAAAACTTCGGCGAACTCCATTTTCATCACGGCCCGCACTTTTTGGGCTTTTAAATAGTAAGCGTCGTAATATCCGCTCGAAAGCACATAGGTTCCGAGAATGATGCGGCGTTTCACTTCCGCGCCGAACCCGGCCTCCCGCGTTTTGGCGTACATCTCGAACAAATCCGCATATCCGTTGACCCGCAGACCGTACTTGACCCCGTCGTAGCGGGCTAAATTGGAGGAAGCCTCTGCCGTGCAGATGATGTAGTAAACGGCAATGCCGGCTGAAATGGCAGGAAGTGAAACTTCTTCCACGGTGTAACCGGCCTTGGCAACTTTGTCGATGGCGTCTCGAACGGCTTCCCGCACCTCCGGTGCCAGACCTTCCCCCCAGAACTCCTTCGGAACACCAAATCGGGTATTCTTGGGCAATTCGACTTTTCCGTTGGAGCCTGAAAACGGATAATTGAAAAGCCGTTCTGGAATGGAGGTGGAATCCTTCCGGTCGTGACCGGCGATTACATCCGAAATCAACCATAAGTCCCGGGCATCCTTGGCGAACGGGCTGATTTGGTCGAGGGATGAAGCAAAAGCCACTAGTCCGTAACGGGAAACGGCACCATAGGTGGGCCGGAAACCGGCGATGCCGCAAAGCGAGGCGGGCTGGCGCACCGAGCCGCCAGTATCGGTGCCCAAGGCAAGAATCGTCTGATGCGCGGCCACGGCTGCGGCCGAACCGCCGGAAGAGCCCCCTGGCACCTTGGATGGATTGAGCGGATTCAAGGTTGGCCCAAAGGCGGAATGTTCGGTGGAAGAACCCATCGCAAACTCATCCATGTTGGTTTTGCCGACGATTATCGCATCCGCCTCCTTCAGTTTCCGAATGACGGTGGCGTCGTAGGGGGGGACGAAATTTTCCAAAATCCTCGACCCGCAGGTGGTGCGCACCCCCTTGGTGCAATAGATGTCTTTGACCGCCACGGGAACTCCGGCCAGTTTTCCAACGGGCTCGCCCTTCGACCTTTTGGCGTCCACCTCCCGGGCTTTTTCCAGAGCCGAATCGGCCAGAATGGTGATAAAGCTGTTCAGTTTTTTGCCGGTGCGGTCAATCTCGGAAAGACATGACTCGGCGAGCTCAACGGCGGAAATTTCCTTCCCTTCCAAAAGAGGCAAAAGCTCCCAAGCCTTTTTGGTATTCAGGTCGCTCATAAAACTAAAAAAACGGAATTTCCCTCTCCGCGCAAGTTAAACTTCCCCAAATAAAAAGGGCGGCCGAAAAGGCCGCCCGTTTTCATTCCAGACACCGGCTCACAGAATGGGGAGAAAATTCTCGGTTTCGTACCGGGAAACGTGCATCCGGTAACGATCCCATTCCACTTTCTTGTTGGCAATGAGGTTGTCAAGCAGGTGGTCTCCCAAAACCTCGCGAACCAGGGGGCTTTTTTCCGCCAGGTCAATCGCCTCGATAAGCGAGCCGGGAAGCGCACCGATTTTGCGGCGTTTCAATTCCTTGTCGTCCATTTCAAAAATGTCGTCCTCAATCGGCTCGGGAAGCGAATATTTCCCCTCCACACCCTTCATCCCCGCCGCCAGCATGGCGGCAAACGCCAGATAGGGATTGCAGGCCGGGTCTGGACAGCGAAGCTCGACGCGCGTGGCGTTTTCCTTGCCCGGTTGGTACATTGGAACGCGGATAAGCGAGGAGCGGTTGCGGCGGCCCCAGGAAATGTAGACGGGTGCCTCATAACCGACCACCAGCCGCTTGTAGGAATTAACCCACTGGCACAAAATCAGGGTGATTTCCCGGATGTGCGTCAACAAACCCGCGATGTAGCTTTTTGCAAAAGCGGATAAGTGGTATTTATCTTTGGCATCAAAGAATAGATTGGTTTTCCCTTTAAACAAGGACTGATGGCAGTGCATGCCGCTGCCGTTTTCACCGAAAATCGGCTTGGGCATAAAGGTGGCATAAACCCCTTCCTGTGCGGCGAGTTCCTTGACCACCAAGCGGTAAATCATTGCTTGGTCGGCCATCGTTAAGGCATCCTGATAGCGCAAATCAATTTCGTGCTGGCTGGGGGCCACTTCGTGATGGGTGCATTCAACCGGAATACCCATGGCCTCCAAAGCCGTGGCGGTCTTTTTTCTAAGATGAGTGCCGATGTCGATGGTGCCGTAGCTGAAATACCCTTCCCGGTCCAAAACCTCCGGCTCTTTGGCAGATTTCAAATAGAAGTATTCAATTTCCGGGCCGCAGTAATAGGTGTAACCGAGCTTTTTGATTTTATCCAGCGTGCGGCGCAGAATGTAGCGCGGGTCGGCTTCGTGCGGGCTTCCGTCCGGGTTGAAAATGTCGCAAAAGAGCATTCCGACCTTGACGCCTCCCACCGGCCACGGAATGACCCGGAAGGTGGACAAATCGGGGCGGGCAATCAAATCCGATTCTTCGATGCGGACAAACCCCTCAATAGAGGAGCCGTCAAACCCCTGACCCCGCTCCAGGACTCCTTCCATTTCCCGGCGGGTCATATCCATTCCCTTCAACTGTCCCAGAATATCCGTAAACCAGAGCCGGACGTATTTTACTTCCTGTTTGTCCAACTCCTTCAAAAACTCTGCGGCCGTCATTTTTCCTTCTCCCTTGGAATTCGCAACGCCTCGGATTATTTTTTCCGCCTCCAAAACCTCGTTTTGTTTTTTCATAATCCCCCAAATGTATTATTTCGACCGGCCTTGTCAACCGGAATTAAAAGAAAAAAACGAAAGGAGGTTAAAGCGAAACTTTAACCTCCCGGAAACTTCAAACCATCCGATTATTTCTTCTCGATGGCGTGCTTTAGAAACGGCGTCAACAAATCGATGGGCAGCGGAAAGACTATCGTGGAGTTTTTGTCCGCCCCAATTTCCACCAGCGTGGACAGGAATCGAAGGGTGATGGCCGATGGCTCCCTTCCGATAATGGCCGCCGCTTCCGCCAGCTTCGTGGAGGCCTGCAGCTCCCCTTCGGCGTGAATCACTTTGGCCCTGCGCTCCCGCTCCGCCTCGGCCTGCCGGGCCAAAGCCCGCTGCATTTCCTGCGGCAAATCGACGTTTTTGACCTCGACTACGGAAACTTTAATCCCCCACGGTTCGGTCTGGGCATCGATGATTTTGGTCAGTTCCTGATTGATTTTTTCGCGGTTGGCCAATAAATCGTCCAGTTCCACCTGGCCGAGCACGGAACGAAGGGTCGTCTGCGAAATCTGGGAGGTGGCGTAAAGAAAATCCTCTACCTGCACGATGGCCCGGGAGGGGTCAATCACCCGAAAATAGATGACCGCGTTTACCTTCACCGAAACGTTGTCGCGGGTGATGACGTCTTGCGAGGGAACATCCATTGTCACTGTCCGCAGGGAAACTTTGACCATTTTATCGATGATGGGAATCAGAAAAATAATCCCCGGCCCCTTGGCGCCAATCAATCGCCCCAACCGGAAAATGATTCCCCGTTCGTATTCCCGCAGAATGCGGATGGCGTTGGCCAGAATGAAAAGGCCAATCAGAATAACGGTGAGCGCGCTAACGTTTATCGGCAGCATCTTCCCTCCTCAAGTGATTTCTCAATCCTATGATTATTTTTCCTTGGATACCAAAAGGGTTAAATTTTCCACCCCGACCACTTTCACTTTTTCGTTCGGATTCACCTTTTCCGTGGTTGCTTCTCCAGCGGTTTGCACCAAACGGGCTTTCCAGATTTCGCCGGCCACCTTGACCAATCCCTCCGGCGCCAACGGCTCCGTGGCAACCGCCACCAGACCGACCATCCCTTCCATGCCGGTGGTGGCCTGAAGGCGTTGCGCCCGCAAGCCGGCACCAACGGCAAAAAGGAAAAAAGCCGCCGTGGCACCTACGGTGGAGATAATTACCGATAACGAAATCTTCATATACGGCGCGGTGGAATTGATGAGCATTATCGAGCCCAAAAACATCGCGACCACCCCGCCGATGGTCAATATCCCGTGGCTTGGAAATTTCACTTCCAAGATGAACAATATCATCGCCAGAAGGATGAGCAAAACCCCGGCATAGTTGATGGGCAGGGCTTGAAAGGCAAAGAAAGCCAGAATGAGGGAAATTCCGCCGATAACCCCCGGCAAAATGGCGCCCGGGTTGGAAAACTCAAAGTACAACCCCAAAAGCCCGATAGTCATTAAAATGTAGGCGATGGTGGGATCCACGATCACTTCCAAAATCCGATCGAATACATTGGACTTGATGTGTATGATTTCAGCCCCTTTGGTTTTCAACACGCGTTCACCCAAAGGTAGCTGAACTTTACGCCCGTCAATTTTTTCCAAAAGCTGGGAAAGATTATCGGCCACGACATCAATAACGTTGATTTTGAGTGCTTCATACTCGGGAATTGAGACCGACTTGCGCACAGCTTGTTCGGCCCAGTCGGCATTGCGGCCGCGTTTGACGGCCGCCGAGCGTACGTTGGCCACGGCATCGTTGGTCACTTTTTCAGACATCGTGGAGTCCATCTTTCCCCCACCCCCTTCTACCGGATGGGCGGCCCCGATGCTGGTGCCGGAAGCCATTGCCGCAATGTGGGCGGCGTAGATGATGAACATCCCGGCCGAAGCCGCCCGCGCGCCGGAGGGAGCAACATAGACAACAATAGGAACGTCGGCATTCAAAAGCGTGGAATTGATTTTCCAAGTGGAAGCCACCAGCCCGCCGGGGGTGTTTAACTGGATAACGAGCGCTTCTGCGCCTTCTTCAACCGACTTTTCCACGGCTCGCTGAATCTGCTTGACCGTGATGGGGGTGATGGCGGTTTCAATGGTTAAAACATAAACGGTGCGTTTTTGGGCCAAAACCGGCAGAGCGGCGGCGGCCAGGAAGGCGAACAGAAACAGAAAAGAAGGGAACTTGCGGATAGCGCTCACGATTTTAAGCTAACACCCCCCTTCGGCTTTGTCAATTCCGCCCCAGCCCGCCACTCTTTTGAGTGTACACGACCTCTCCTTCGATGACGGTGGCCAAAACTTCCAAGGAAGACAACCGTTCGGGCAACATTTTAAAGGGATCTTCTGAAAGGAGTATGAAATCGGCCAGCTTTCCGGGCGTCAATGTTCCCCGCTTCTGCCCATCTTCCGAAAGAATGGCAGGGTTAACGGTGTAGGCCCTAAACGCATCGCCAACCGTAACGGACTGGGAAGGATACCAACTCTCCTTTTCTACCGGTTTTTTTCGGCAAACTGCGGAGTAGATTCCAGCCAGCGGTTCCAAAGGCTCAACCGGGGCATCCGAGCCGAATGCAACCAAAGCGCCGGCCTTCAAAAGGGAGCGCCAAGGGTAAGCGCTCCGGCAGCGGCTACCCCAATGCTGGTCGGCAATATACCGATCAGACGGGGCGTGGCTCGGCTGCATCGAAGCCGTCACTTTGTACTTCCTGAATTTGGGCACGTCTTCGTTTCGGATGAGTTGAACATGTTCGATTCGCTGCTTCAAACGGCCGTCGTGCAATGGAAGCGCCTTGCCAAAGGCCTCCAGCGCGTAAAACACCGCCTTGTCCCCGATAGCGTGAACGGCGCAGGCCAGATTGGCTTTCGCCGCCTTGGTCAATTGACTTTCCAGATGAAACAGCGACGACACCTCGATTCCTGTGCTGGAAGTACCCTCATACGGCTCAAACATTAAAGCAGTTTGAGAACCTAAGGCGCCGTCCACAAAGATTTTCACGCCGCCGACTTTGAAAAAGTCGTTGCCGAAACCGGACTGGAGACCAAGTTCAATTGCCCAGTCCAGCCGTTTTTCCGGGATATACATTAATATGCGCAGTCGAAGTTTCTCCTCACGGGTCAACCGCTCCAGAAGGGCAAACGACTTTTCAAACCCGGGATCGGGCAAGGCGTGAATGCCGGTTACCCCTTGTTTCCAGGCCTCTTTTTGACCGGCAAGCACAACTTTTTCCATATCCGGTTTCTTTTGGTTTTTTTCGAGATATTCGTTTACGATTCGGCAGGCCGTTTCCAAAAGATAGCCGGTCGGCTCGCCCGTTCCGGGGTAGCGGACAATTTTTCCCCCCGGTGGGTCTGGATTTGACGAACCAATTCCTACGGCTGAAAGGGCCACCGAATTGAGCCAAAGGGTGTGGACATCCTTGCTGGCAAGCACAATAGGCCGAGTCGGACATACAGCGTCCAGAATTTTCTTGTCCGGCAATTCACCCGCAGGCCAAAGGTTCTTGTTAAAATTGCTTCCAAACAGCCACTCCTTTTCGGCAAGCCGTTTGGCAAAGGTAGACACTTTTTTTTGAACCTCTGCCGTCGAGCGGGCATTTTCCAAATCCAGCCGGGAGCGGGTTTCCGCCCAGTACACAAAGTGGACGTGGCTGTCCACCAAGCCGGGAAGAACGGTCCGGCCTTTGAGATCAAAAACCCGGTCGCCGCGCCGCTTTAGTTTTTTGGCCTCCCGGGAAGTCCCGGCAAAAACAATTTTTCCATCTTCCACCATCAGCGCCTCAATGCGGGGCGTTTTGCTGTCAAGCGTATAAATGGTCCCATTTAGAAAGATGCTGCTCATTCCGCCAGAACCCTTTCATCCCCCATTCGGCGGGTTATGCCGAGCGCATCCAGCTTTTCCAATAACGGAATGACCAGTTTGCGAGAGGAACTCAACGCATCCCGAACCCGCGCCGCGGTGGCTTTCCCTTCACTTTGAATCAGTTTTTTGACCTCTTCGACCAGTTTGTCAAAATCCGACTTGGGAAGGAGAAAATCGGCGGCTACATCCACAATCTGACCGGAATAAACCAGATAATGCAGCACCTCTTTTTCCTCGTCCGTTTGCGAGGTCCCGCCGTTGACCGCCTGATTTTGTTTATCGAACCGCAACTGTTCCAACAGCCTCTCGGCAACCTTTTTTTGCAAATCGGTCAGTGCCGGCTCAAACCCAGCTTCTGCAATGAACGGCCCCTTCTTTTTGTATCCCTCATTGGAAACCACATAATCGCAGACCAAAAATCCCTCTTCTTCGGAAAGGCCCAACAATTTCCCCGCCTCGGCCATCTGCAGACCCGGGCGGCTGGGGAATTTTCTTTGGTACTCGGATATTGCTTTTTTAAGAAGGGTGACTATCGCTTCAATCCGGTCGCTTCGAACCCACCGCTCAGCTAAATTTTCTGATTTCCCTTGTACTTGTAACTGTTCCAAAGCCGAATTCAATTCATGCGAACTGAAAAGCGCTGGTTTCAACATGTCATCTGTAGACAAACAAAAATGTTTTCCCAGTTGATAGCCGATCCAGACCTCCGGCGTTTCGGCCAGTAACGTTTCCAGTTGCGATGTCGATTCTTTTTTGGCTGGGGCCGAAAAAACGGGGTCATACACCCTTCCCCCCCCGAGGGTTATTCCCGGAGAAGGGAGACGGACAATAAAGCGGTCCAAATAGGAGGTGCAGACTCCTGCCTTGAATCGAAAAGCCGCCCAATCTTCAACACCGGGCGCAAGCTCCTTTTTGTCAAAAAGCGATACGTACCCCAAAACTTCCTGCGTCCCCAAAATGAAAAGATATTGCTGGTTATCCTTCAGCCCGAAGTGTGGGGAGGACAGAATTTTCACCCGTGCGGCCAGCCGCGTGGTGAGAACGCCGTCCCCCGGGCGAACCAAAACGTTGCCACGAGTAAGTTCCACTTTTTCCACGTCCGCCAAATTCAAAGCCAGCCGGCTTCCTGGAGCACCCGCTTCAACCTCTTTTTTATGGGTCTGCAGGGAGCGGATGCGCAACGGTTTACGGAAAGGAAGAACCTCCACTTTCTCCCCTTTTTTGAAACTTCCCCCGGTGAGGGTGCCGGTAACAACCGTCCCTTTTCCGGTGAGTGTAAAAACTCGGTCTATAAAAAGCCTCGGCCGGCCTTTGTCCTGCCGGGCGGAAATTGAGCGTAAGAGTGTGGCGATTTCGGCTTTCAATTCCGGAATCCCAACGCCTTGCGACGCAACCGCTCGGATAATTGGGGCTTCAGCCAGAAAAGTTCCCGACAGTTTGGCGCGTAAATCCTGTTCCACCATTTCCACCCAATCAGCGGAAGCGATGTCGGTTTTTGTCAGGACAATGATTCCTGCAGATACCCCTAAAAGCTCCAGAATTTCCAGATGCTCCTGCGACTGGGGCATCCAACCGTCATCGGCAGCCACCACGAACAAAACGGCATCAATACCCCCCACGCCGGCAATCATGTTCTTGACGAAACGCTCGTGGCCGGGGACGTCCACGATGCCGACTTCGCTGCCGTCCGGCAGCGCCATCCAGGCAAATCCCAAATCGATGGTCATTCCGCGGGCCTTTTCTTCCGGCAGCCGGTCCGGGTCGATGCCGGAAAGAGCCGTCACCAAAGTCGATTTGCCGTGGTCCACATGCCCGGCGGTGCCAATGACGAACATTAGAGTAAGGTTTTTAGGACAGAAACCAAAACTTCGTCCTCTTCGGGAAAGACCGCTCGAAGGTCGACAATAAAGCGGTCTTTGACAATCTTTCCAATCACTGGCGGACTGGCCAAGCGTAGTTTTTCTTCCCAGACATTGGCCGGGTATATTTCAGGCAAAGCTAAACCCCACGAGGGCAACAGCTCCTCCGGCAAGGCCCCTCCGCCTGCCTGGCTGTCAGTCATGACCACCGCCATTCCCTGCTTTTGAAACGGCTTTGCAATTTTCTCGGCCCGCGCTTTCAGTTGCTCAAATGGCATTGAGAGCAGCCGATAAGCCGGGAGTTCGCCGGTTTCCTTTTGATTCAAGCAATACTTTAATGCTTCTCCTAAAAGCAAAAGATATAGTTTGTCCGCGCGCAGGGCCCGAAAGAGGGGAGATTTCTTCAGCCGTTCCACAACCTCTTTCTTGCCGACGGCGATTCCGGCCTGCGGGCCGGCCAAAAGCTTGTCGCCGGAAAAAGTTACCAAGTCGCAATCCCCCTCAATGGCGGAAGAAACCAACGGCTCGCGCGGAAGCCCAAACCGTTCGGTCGGAACAAAAGCGCCGGAGCCCAAATCCTCAACCAGCAAAACTCCCCTTGAACGGGCCAAAGCCGCCAGTTCCGCGGCCGAAACTGATTCCACAAAGCCGACCTGTTTGAAATTTGAAGTGTGAACTTTCAATATCAAGGCGGTTTTGTCGTTGATGGCTTTCTCGTAATCGGCAAACACCGTTCGGTTCGTGGTTCCGACTTCTCTCAAAACGGCGCCGGACATCTCCAGTATTTCCGGAATTTTGAACCCCCCGCCGATTTGCACCAGTTCCCCGCGGGAAATCACCACTTCCCTGCCTTTGGCCAAAACCGAAAGCGCCAGATACAGCGCGGCAGCATTGTTGTTTACCACCAAAACCGCTCCTGCGCCTGAAATTAAGCGGAAGAGTTCCTCAACGAACGCTCCCCGCCCGCCCCGTTCGCCGGTTTTCAAGTCATATTCCAAGTTTACATAACCCGACAAAAGCTCACCCGCTTTTTCCAATGAATGTTTTGAAAGCGGCGCCCGCCCCAGATTGGTGTGCAAAATAACGCCTGTGCCATTGATTAGCCGGATGAGAAACCGCCGTTCCTTCTCCTTAAGCCGCTGAATTATCGCTTCTATGAGTTCCGATTCTTCGAAACTGCTCCCAGTCCGAACCCTTTCACGGAAATCCGCCACAACGTTTCGAACCGTCTCCACTACGAGCGGGCGGGACAACGCTTCAATAAACGGAACAATTTCAGAGCGTTCGGCGAGTTTTTCGATGCTGGGTAAAACCGAAAGTTTGGTCATAAATTTGGCGGAAGGGGTGGGAATCGAACCCACCGCGCCGGCTTGGCCTGCACCAGCGGATTTGAAGTCCGCGAGGACCACCAGATCCCATCCGCTTCCAATGGGAATATAGCTTTTTGAAATGGCTTTAGAAACCCGGTTGGAAGCGCCGGAAAGTGTTTGGATCCGGCGCTAAATCGATTTGACTGTGAGCTTCATCGGGTCGGCCACTTCGGCGATTTCCTTGGTGTAGAACGCCTCCCCGTACGGCTTTCCGATTCGGTATCCCAAAGCCCGGTTCTGCACTTCCATAAACTCGAAGATATTACGGGCGGGAGGAAAAATGTCTTTCGATTCCGGCGTTTCGTCGAATTGCGACCTGTAACAAGCCACCGCCTCTTTCTTCCGTTTGAACTGATCGGTAATGTCCACGATGAAGGAATGGCGGACGTCGTGAAAGGAAGTGGAGTAAATGATTTTGTACGGCCGATGATGTTCTCCGGGTAGGTTGGCCTTCTTCAACCCGGCCAAAAAGGCGGCGTCCCAAGAAAGCCGGGGGCACATCGCATGGTCGGGATGGCGTTGTTCCCAGTACGGCAGTATCAAAAGGTGCGGCTTGAAGCGGCGGATGACTTCCGCCACTCGTAAAACGTTTTCGCGGGTCATCTCCAAACCGGCGTCCGGCATTTTCAAATTTTCCCGGGCGGCAATCCCCATCACCTTGGCGGCCGCCTCCGCTTCCTTTGCCCGGTCGATTTCGGTTCCCTTGGTCCCCATTTCTCCTTGGGTAAAATCAACAATGCCGACTTTGTATCCCATATCCACCAGCTTGATGACCGTCCCGCCGCAGGTTATTTCGATGTCGTCACGGTGGGCCGCCAAAACCAAAACGTCCAGCTTCTTCGCCATTTTTCCCTTTCCGCTCGGTGTTTTCTTGGTTGCTTTCATTGCTGCAAAATCCTTTCGTAATAGGCCTCGTAGCGCGGCAGTATTTTCTCCCAGTCAAACCGCTCCACGGCGACCTGCCGTGCTTTCGTTTTCAAACCTTCTCCCTGGCCGTCGTTTAGAATTTCAATGGCCTTGGCCGCCATCCCCTCCACATCTCCCACTTCAAACAAGAAGCCGGATTCCCCCGGAATAACAACTTCCGGTAGACCGCCGACCCGCGTGGCAAGGACCGGAACTCCGGAGGCCATCGCCTCCAAGGCCGCCAGTCCGAACCCCTCCTGCTCGCTGGGCAAGAGGAATAAATCACCGAGGCACAAAAGATTCTCCACGTATTCCTGCTGCCCCAAAAAATCTACCCGCTTTTCGAGCTTGTACTGCTCGACCATCTGCTGAGCCCGGGCGGCTTCCGGCCCGTCCCCGATGAGCAGCAAGCGGGACGGCACTTTGGCCTGAATGCGGCGAAAAACCTCCACTACGTCCGGAATCCGTTTGACCGGCCGGAAATTGGAAATATGAATGACTATTTTTTCATTGGGAGATGCAAAATGTTCGCGCTTGCAAGTTGGATTAGTTGGGCTGAAACGGTTTATGTCCACAAAATTGGGAATCACCTCAATAGGCTTGGTAATGACGAACTGCTCCTTGGTTTTGCGGGCCAAAAAGTTGGAAATGGCGGTGATGCCGTCCGAGGACATAATCGAAAACCGGGTGACATCGAAAAAGGAGGGATTCAATCCCACCAGGGTTATGTCCGTGCCGTGCAGGGTGGTGATAACTTTGGGCAGGGCCGTACCCAAAATCTGCTTGGCCAAGAAAGCGGAGGTAGCGTGTGGGATGGCATAGTGAGCATGCACGATATCCAGTTTCCATTTTTCAGCCACGGAGGCGATTTTAGCCGCCAGCGTTAAGGTATAAGGTGGATGCTGGAAAAGCGGGTAGTTGGTGACTTCGACCTCATGATAGAATAGGTTCTCATAATAGCGGGCAAGACGGAAAGGGCGAGCATAGCTCAAAAAGTGGACTTCGTGCCCCCGCCCGGCCAACCCGATTCCAAGCTCGCTGGCCACGGCGCCGGAGCCGCCCGGCACGGGATAGCAGACGATTCCGATTTTCACAAGGTCACCACCTGATGGTCAAAATTCTCAAAATTGACCTGGCTTTTAATCTTTGGCAAAATGTCAAACCCGTATTTGACCAGAAAATACGTGGCGTTGACCACCCGCTCCTGCAATACTCCTTCAGGGAACAAAAGCTCCTTGGTACGGTAGATTTGCTCCCGCAACACTTCATTCTTCTTCTTGGCCGCCGCGATCCCTTTTTTCTCCAGATTTTGAATCTCTAAGTCAAATTTTGCTTTGACTTGTTCCACGGTTTTTTCGAGCGTCCGGTCGATGCCGACAAGGTCGGCTTTCAGCCGTTCCACCGCTTCCCGGACTGTCTGGCGAACCGCCGCGGAAACCGCTTCAAGCACCTTCCCTTCATTTCCCCGAACCAAACGGCCCAATAGTACTTCTGCATCGTCAGCAAAATCTAAAACAGAGAGACTGTGCTTCTTCAACACATTCGTGACTTTGCTTTCCAGCAAAGTCACGCTCTTCCTCGGCCAAAGAACAGGAAATGGCAGCTTGTGTAAATCAAAAAGCTGCCCAATCTGAGCGAAATAAGCCACCTCGGAAGGCCCCAAAACCGCGGCGACGACCGGAAAAAGATGGCTCTGCAGCACAGGTCGGAGCAAAACATTGGGGGAAAAATCTCCGGGCAAGCGATGGATTTTTTCCTGCAATTCTGCGGCTGAAAAGCGCCGGCCGGATTCTGTGACGAAGCCCTCATTGAACTTGCGGACGGTTTCGCGTTTTTCGGGCTGATAAAACAGGTTCAAGAGTTCCTCCGTCTTATGCACCTGAACGTGGTAATTGGAGGCCTGCAATTGTTTATTTACAGCTGCCACTTTGGCCTGTGAGGTTCCGTCCAACCCAAGTTCAGTTGCAAAAAAATCCGCCGCCAGCTCCTTCAACCGGGAATCGTTAGGGTTCACCCAGATCAGTCCTGAATCTCCCAAAAGTTGGTTCATCCAAAAAGCGAACGCTTCTGGAAAGCTCCGGCCGGCACGGTAGGCGGTTGACAGCTTATCAAAAGTATCTTTCTTGAAATCGGTAGGGTTAAAGGCGTCACCCCACGCGTTCAAGGTTAAACCTATCGATTCGTCAAACCGCACCCGCCCCATTGGCAACCCTTGGGGCGGATTCGGGGGTGCATATTCAAGTTTGACCAACCGGTTGGTATTATCCACAACACAAGTGCAGTTCACTTCGGCAAAATCGTGGTCATCCCCCGCCATCCAGAAAAATGGAACGACCGGTCGCCCCAGCTCCCGCTCCAGCTTTTCCGCCAGATACAGAACCGTCCAGGCCTTGTAGAGCGTGAAAATCGGCCCCCCGAAAAGCCCCCCCTGCTGACCGCCAAACACCGCCAGCGAGTCCGACTTTTCAAACCGCTTTAAGTTAGCAAAAGTATTTGGACCGCCGCCAAATGTCCGGTTCTGCTCTGTCAGGACGGCGGCCGCCTCTTTTCGGTTGTAACGGCCAGCGAGCACCTGTTCCGCTACGGCGGAAAAACTTTTCCCATCCCGAAAATCCCGCCCCAGAAAGGGTTCTACCTTCTTGAAATTGTAAAGAAAATCGGCGAAAAGCCGGGTGGTGGCGGGAAGTCTCTGGAAGGATATTTCAGTCACAATGTGAACCCTTTTCCATAATGGCCGACAGTTGCAGTTCGCGAGGGAATGTTAAAACTCGCCATATCTTTCCAGCTCATTTAAGAGAATGTCCAAATCGGGACGATCCTTCTCCTCCAGCACCACCTGTTTGAAACGAATAACCCCTTCTCGGTCAACAACCAAAAATGTTGGATAAGGCGCCGGGCGCTCGCTTCTGGAGTTTAAAAGCCCGTACCGTCGGACAGTCGCCAAATCGGCATCCACTAAAAGTGGAAACGTCAATCCCACCCGCTCGGCAAGACGCTTGGTCAGCGTCTTCGATTCGGGAGACACGGCCGCGAATTGTCCTTTCCTTTTTTCGAACTCCGGAAGGATCCGCTGGGCTCTCTTCAACGTGTATACACAAGGTGCCGACCAGCCACCGCCGTAGAAATAAAGAACGACCGGCCCTTTTTTGATTTCATAAATCAATTTGAACCGACCACCCTGCACATTTTCCAAATCAAATGCCGGCGCAAAAAAACCGGGTTGTACCAGATTCACGAAGTTCGGCATTCCAACGGTCATTTTCTCTTCTCCAACGGTATTAACCAATTGTTGTTCCCCTTTCTTTTAAAATACGGCTTCTTTGGGCGCTTGTTTCTCCAATTCCTGAACGGTCACATGTTCGCGAACCATAAAATAACCGCCAAAAAGCACAGCGGGCAAGATATCAAAAAAATGCAGAACGATGCCAAAGGAAAGCGCCTCCTCTTTGGAGATTCCGAACAAGCCCAACGAAAAAAGGGTTGCCAGTTGAAAAATCCCGACGTTCCCCGGCGTGATTGGAATCATAACCGCCACCGTGTTGATGATCATCACCAAAACCGCCGCATGTGGGGGCAGCGCGTAGCCGAAGGCAAAATTGAGACAGTAAATGACACCCGCCTGACAGGTCCAGGATGCGAGCGAAAAAAACACCACCAACCCAAAATGCCGCACGCTCCGCAGGCTCGACAACCCGGCCGTGAAAGAGGAGAACAAGCGCCCCAGTTTCGACCGCATCTTTCCCGGCAACCGGGCCGCGAGCTTCTCCGGCAGGCCGAAAAACCACCTCCTGTGCAACAAGGAAAGATAAAACAGGGAGAAGAAAAGAACCACCGCGCCGAATACGATGGATTCAATGCGCACGAACGACTCAGGAAAACGGAAAATGAAGGAGACGGCGTACATAAAGATAATCAGCGAAAAGGCGTCAAACAAAACCTCCAGAAGCATCGTCGAAAAGGCAAAGGTTTTCGGCACCCTGACCCGGCGGGCCAAAAGCCAGAGCCGGATGGCCACCCCAGCCAGAAGGGGTAAAAGAAAATTAGCGAGAACGCCTATTGTGTAAATCGAAAATACCCGCTGAAATTTCACAGGCTGGTGGGCCGCAATGATGGCCCGCCAGCGGGCCGCGCGAAAAACCGGAATCATTAATTCGAACCCCAGAACCAAAAGCAGATATTCGGGCTTGAGCCCTTTCACCGTCTCCCAAACCCTCGGCAGGTGAATGTCGCGCAAAACGATGACAAGAACGATCAGGGCAACCGGAACGCCCCAAAATTTCCGATAGCCCCAAATCTTTTTCCGCAAGGTCATCGGCCGCAAATTAGCGGGAAACAACCGGCCCAGCAAGCCGGGTTCAGCCCGGCCACATCAGGGAAGCGCCCGGCCGCCGCTCCCGAGGAGGGGGGTAATGGCGACAAGCGCACGGCCGGGCACTCCCGTTGTTTAAGTCATCGCCTATGGGACCAGCGTGAACGGAACAGAAAGTTTCAATGAAAAATTCCAGCCCGGATTCAAGGCGTAATTTTTATACCGGCTCAAATGATCGCGGTAGGCCTTGTCCAAGAGGTTTTCAACCGCCAAATCCAAATGTGCCCGCCGCGAACCGAGCGGAATTTCTGCCCCGGCACCGGCGTCGAACAGGGCATATCCTTTCGACGGCGTCTCGTTCGGTTCCACTCGTTCTTGTTTGGCGACCACTTTTGAACCGAGCGAGATGTAAAGGTTGGAAAGCCCTCTCCAAGAGGGCTGGATGAAACGAGCTCCCAGCTTCAGACGGTGAGCCGGGATGAACGGCAGTGGGTCGTCAGTGCGGTCGTTGGTGCCGCGCACAAAATCGGCGCCCGCAGAAAGTACCAGCCAGTCGGTGACCTGTCCTTTGAGCAAGAGCTCGGCCCCCAGAAAGGTGGCGTCGGACTGCCGGTATTGAAAAATCTCAAGACTCTCCACCGGGTGAATCACTCCCGTAGGGCTGGGAAAGATAAAGCCGGTGATGCGGTTGCGGAACACGGTCGCCTCCGCCTGCAGCCGGGCCGTGGCGTAACGCAGGGAGAAATCGACGTTGAACGACTCTTCCGGCTCGATGGTGCTGTCCCCCACTTCAAAACGCACCGTCCCTTCATGCACCCCGTTGGCAAAAAGCTCGAAAGCGGTGGGGGAGCGCCAACCGCGGCCGATACTGGCGGCAAAAGCAAGCGGTTCGGCCATATGCCATACCGCTCCAGCGGTTCCGGTGACCGCGTCGTAATCGCGGCTTTGCTTCAAAACCCCCAAATCCGGGTTGGAGTCCACGTCCATGCTTCGGGTATCCACGCGCACACCCGCCGAGATGGTTACGTCCTTGAAGCGCGCCTCCTCATAGACAAATCCGGCCAGATTCAAGCTGGTAAATTCAGGAATCAAGGGCTCGTTCGATAGGTTGTTATCCTGATTCATCAATGAAAAACCGACCGTGCCGAAAACCTTCCCCAAGGGTTGGTGATGGGCGCGGATTTCAAGATTGATCGTATTCAGCACCAGATTCAAACCGGTATCGGCAGCGGATTCATCTTCGAACTCCGTGCGGTGATTGCGCTGCCAGCCGCCGTTTATCTCAAGGCGCACTTTTTCCATTGGGAAATTGCTGTGCAGATGCACCTTGTCATGACGAATTCGCTGAAAGGGAGTAGCCGTCGGATCTTCGGCCGGGTCCTCGTGAATTTCCAGCTCCTGGCCAAAATGCGAATAATCGACGGCCAAGCTGCCCCAATCCCCCTCCGTTCCCAAAGCCCCGCTCCCGTTTATTTCCCGCTCCCCGCTGTTGAAGAGCTTCCCTGTCGGGGTGGAAATATCCCGCCCGTCCCGGAGGCTGAAATTCCCCCGATACCCCAAAACTCCGCTGGCCCCGTAAAGGGCCAGGGCGCATGCCTCTTGCCGATTGTTGGAAAAGCCGTTCAGGAGCACCTCGCCGGCCAGCGGGGGGGCGCCTTCGTCGGCGCAGGGCACTTCCGGCTTGATGATATTGACCACCCCCCCCAGCGCATCCGAACCGTACAAAACGCTGTTGGGGCCGCGCACTACCTCGATTTTCTCCACGTCCAACGCATCGATTTCCGGGCCATGCTCGTCCCCCCACTGCTGCCCTTCCTGCCGCACACCGTCCGATACCACCAAGACCCGCTGCGAGGTCAACCCGCGAATGACCGGCTTGGCGATTCCGGCGCCGGTGGAAAAGGTCGCGACTCCCGGACTGTTTTCGATCGTCTGCATAACAGTTTCACCACGGCTCCGCTCCAGCTCCCTGCCGCTCACCACGGAGACAGACAAAGGGGAACTTAAAACATCGGTAGGTTGAGGGGTGGCCGTAACCGTAAGTGGAGGCAACTCCAGAGGGCTTATATCCAGTTGAATCGAAAGAATGGTGTCCCCTTTCGCCAGATTGACCTGCCGGGTTTCGGTCTTATATCCAAGACGCGAAAGTTCAACCGTAAAGACGCCGGCGGGAACTTGGTTAAAAAGAAACCGCCCGGTTGAATCGGTGAAAGCGATCCGGTGCAAAGCCGGAACGGCTACCCGCACGTCTGCCAGGGCGGCTTGATTTTCATCCAAAACCTGCCCGGAAAGCTGGGCCGAAAAAACGTTTGAGGCCCCGCCTGCCGTAAAAAGAATGACAAGCGCCCAAAACCAGAATTTTCGTAAGAACATTTTTGACTCCTTTCCCGATAACTCCGTTTTTCCTTCAAAAACAAACCCATTCCCCGGCCAAACTGACCGGGGCATGCACAATACTAAGGGTGAAAAAAACGGAAAGATTAGGAAATGGTCGGCGGGGCCCGGCCGGAGGAAACTAAAAAGAATCGGGAAGCTAATTTGCGCGCGGGTATGACAAGTGTGTATCCAAGAACAACCAGAAACGGGAGAAACAAAAAAACTGGAAGAACGAAACCGCTTCCGGAAAAATGAAGACAAAAGGAACAGTGATCCCGGTGGCTATGGTCAAGGGACTCCATAATCAAAGGGTGCAGAAAAACCAGAATTAAAAAGACAACCCACCCGAAGAATATTCGTCTCGAAGTATGCGGCATGAACTTTTCCATCCGTCCTTTGTTACGCAGATAATAGAAAAAAGGTTGCTGTTGGGCAACCGCCCAAATGCGAAAGTTTAAAAAAAACATCCAAAATGACTAAAGTAATTTCCCAAACTAGACGAATAAGTTATTGGAGATGGACGACTTGAAGCAAAAAAGCCTGAACGCGCGGTTGCGCAAAACAAACCTTACTGTATTTGAGGCGCGCGACGGTTTGGTGGAAAGTTTTTGTCTTACCAATCGGACGATTCTGGACAGTGGAAAAATAACCGTCAAGCACGACCAGAAATCCTGCGAGTTGGACCGGATGACGGAAGCCCTTGCCAAAGCGACCTTCCGCGAGGTGGGGGGCGATTACCACATGCCGACCTTGGAAAATCTGTACAAGGTCAAGGATACGCTGGAGGCAAAATTGAAGCTTGCCGCCCGCCCGCAGGAAATTTACCGCCGCCACCAGACCGCCTGCCAGCAGCTTTTGGAAAAGGCCTCCATTCCCGTTTTCGACCACGCCGAAAAGAAGTAGCTACAATTCCCCCGCCAACCGCAGGTAAACAATTCCGTCCTTGATTTTGGCTTTTTCTCCCCAGCCAAAAGCCAGAATCAGCCGGTCATCCCCGGCCGAAATTCCCAAGCCGATGCCCGGCTTGAACGGGTCGGCAACGGAAAGTCCGGAATAGTTTTTGCCGATGGATAGATGGGCAAAATCAAAAAGGCCAAATAGATAATTCCGGACTCCAAGGAAGAACCGGGGCTCTGCTCTTCCCAAAAAGTAGCGGGTGGCCGAAAAGCTTTCATCGGGATACCCCCGCACACTTCCATATCCGCCGAGGTAGAATAAATCCGATCGGGTAAAAAGTAACAGCGGAACGAAGCCGGCTTCTCCCCTCCCTTTTAAAAACAGCCGCCAGTTCCGACCGATGCGAAAAATTCTTGACCCTTCAAAACCAGCCCGCTTTGTCGCCCCCGTTTTTACTTCATTCCCATAAAAAACCCTTTTGTATTGAACCCCAAACCTCAAGGAGAAATACGCCTCTTCTGTTAGACGCCCTTCTCCCTTCCGTACCTCCATGCCCAACCCGTACTGCCGGGCTGCCGTGCTGTCGCCGGCATCTGGCAGGGTTCCCTCTCGAGGGGTCATACGGTCGTACTCAATACTCAATCCACCCTTCCATTTCCCCGAAAGGAAGGCGGAAAAACCGGTCCGGACGGAAAAGCGGAAAAATTGTTCCTCTCTTTCCTCCTGACCTAAATTCCCGAAAACATAAAAGGGGGCCGGGGCCAAAAAGAAATCCTGATAACCAATCGTCAAAAAACGGCTGCGGGAATTGGGACGGCTCCAGCGGAAATCCGCCTCCCGGCCGATTTTTCCAAGCGTGACCAGTTGAACGGAAAGTTCTCCGAAGGCCCCGTTGTCCAAACCAGAAGGCAAATAACCCACTCCTCCTTCCACCCGGTTTTTGGCCCGGCGGAAAAGCGGAAGGTCCAGCCGGGTGGAGGAAAAGTCCGGCGCTTCCACCAACTTCGGTTCCCCGTTCCAGTTCAGTTCGGGAAATTGCTGGGCCCGGTTTTTTAAGCCCTCCACTTCCTGCTCGTCAAAGTAACCGGGATAGAACGCCAGCATACGCGCCAATTGTTTCTGCTCTCCGGCCGAAAACGCGGCGCATTGCAGGCGGGAAACATAAACCGCCGGGCCGGTGACAATGGCCAATTGGAGCCGCGCTTTCCCCCCGCCCGCCTCCTCCACGCGGGGTGAAATTTCGGCAAAGGGGAAACCGTTCTGGGAATAGACGTGCAGAAGGTCGGATATGAGCAGCTCCAGCGTTTCCTTTTGCACCGGTTTTCCCCGCCATTTCCCAGGGGAAAATTTTTTCCACGAATCGAAAATGGAATCCTCCGGAGTCGCCCAGATTTCTTCAAGAAGGTAGGTGGTATCCGCAGAAGTCGGTGCGGGCTGGTCGGCGAACAAAACAGCGGCCAGAACGCAAACCAAAAACGGGACAAGGATTATCGCTTTTGCTCTCATCAGAAAAGATAGCTCAAATGGGTGCTCGCCTGTCGATTGTTCCCTAACCGGGGTCTCTGAGCCCCTGCGAATGAAACGGAAGCTGAAAGTTTCGGCCCCAGACGGTATTCCAGGCTTAAACTGTAATCAAGATTCAGTCCTTTCAGATTGCCGTCCGCCTGTTCGAAGGTGACGGGTTGGCCGAAGACCCGTGTGGCTTCCAGGCCGGCCTCGGCCCGACCTTTTGCCGGAAAGGAGAAAAGCAGCTTTGGAATTGCTGCGATCAAAATGGAGGGCTCGCCGGATGTCCGTTCTTGGTCCCGATAGTAACGCCCCCCCAAGGAAAACGTGACCTTTCGGTTGAAGGAATACAACCATTCATTTCTTATTCCCCACCCCCGAATGTCAAAGGGGGTCCAAAAACCGGCGGCGGAGTTCTTCTGCAGATACTCGACGGTGCAATTATGCGTCAGTTTTTGGCCGTAAAAACTTGAACCGAAACCGAATCTCCGCTCGCTCCGGGCGGTGCCGGCATAAAGACTGCCGGACGATGCGGCCGTGGTAACGTAATTCCTCCGGCTGTTTTTCTCCTGCCAGATGAGCTCCCAACGGGACTTACGGGATTCCGGCAGATAGGAAACGGTCTGCCTGAATTCCAGCTCATGCCGCCGGGTTTCGTTCAGCCCGAAAACTGGAAGGGCGGCCGTCCATTCTTTTGGCCGGACAAAATCGCCGTCAAAAGTGAGATTCGCCCGGTAGGATACGTGCGCCCAAAATCCGGAAGTTGAACCAAAACTGCGATACGGCTCCCAAGCCGCTTCCCAGCTTTGGCGGAAGCGGTAAACGGCCAAGGTGTCCCCAGCCGGTTCGGAGACCAGCGCGTAGTTTCCGTAGGGGTCGGCAACGTATTGTCCATTCTCGTAACGAAAATTCCCATTCCCCCTTCCGACGTCAACGTAGGAATAAACTTCCGAAGGAGTCTCCACGGGGGAAAACTCGTGGAAAAAGGTGAAACGTTTTCCTCCCTCGAAGTAGTTGGTTTTCAAAAATAGATAGGCCCGCCCCAAATCCCTGCCCCCCTCCTTTGCCCGCCGCCAGCCCAAAATCCCTTCTGCATTAAGCTTTTCCCCCAATCGCATTGGAGAACTGCCGATTCGAATTTCACTGAATCTCGAAAGAACTCCCCACGCCAAAGTGCCCGCGGCTGAATTCCCGGCTCCTTCTCGATGCCCGAAGGAGTTTTCCAAAAAATAGCTTTTGTATTCCAGTCGCTGGCTCCAACGCTCCCGAATCTCGAGATTCCGCCCCAAAAGCGGTGTGCCTCGCTCCCGTTCCAATCCGGAGGTGAAGGCCAGCCCTCCCCAGCGCCCGATGAGGGAATTCCTTGTCCGGTAATGCTCGGCACGGTAACTCGACCTCCCCGCCTCCGTCCGGCTGTAGACGGTCAACCAGACGAGCGGGTATAGCGTCAGTTCCGATTCTCCCAACCCGTTCCGCCTGTTATCGGCCATAAAAAGACCTCCCACATTCAGCCGGCTTTCTCCCCAACCCCAACGGGCGAATAGCGAGACATTCCCCTGAGTCTGGCTCTGATTTTCCTCCCCGGGCTGCAAATTCCAGCGATAAGACAATTCGTTTTCCTCCCTTTTGCCGAGGTATTGGAAATCCGCTTCCCGCCGCTTCAATCCCGCTTCCAACCTCACAGACGGGTTTTCCGAGCTCTGCCAGCGCAGCCCGCCGATGTAGCTTCCGCCAGTAGTTTTTACGTCCGCTCGGTTGGAAAAAATGTTGTGGTTGGCCTGTGTAAACGCCGCTTCCGCAAATCCCGAAAAATTCTTCGGCCCGAATTCCAACCCGATACTGGCTCCCCTTTCGGAACTCGGCATCGGCAGGTACAAAACCGGCAGGTAGGCGCCCTGACCCTTGCCGGCGTATTCATAAATCCCGCCGCCGAGATAGCGGTAATCCCCCGGCCTGCCGCGCGCCAAGGAAAAGCCGACCGTATAGTCCCCCGCGCCGGCGCCGACATATCGAAACTGACGGCTGCCGGTCGAATCCAAGAAGGGGGTGTAATCCCCTTTTCCGGTACCGACAAAGACCGCTCCGTCCCGCACGGCGGCGGTCGAGTCGCCGCCCGCCGATGCAAGCCGTTCCTTCTCTTCCGGAGAAAGTCCGCTCAACAAGGGAGAGTCCATCTTGTCCTTGGCGGTAAGATACCCTACCCGGAGCTTGAGGTTTTCCCCTGCAAGCCGGGTGGCGGATTGCGCCGCCGTGATATTTTTGGCATACGGCCCGCTCTGAAATTCATATTCCACCCGGATGCGGGAAAAACTGCTGATGGAGCGACGGGGGGTAAAGGTTATTGAACCCCGCTCGTAATCGACTTCATAATCTGCTCCTCGCCCGGAAGCAAGCTGCACCCCATCGAGATAAACCTTTTCTCCTCCCGGCACGATGAAGCTGCGGCCGGAGGCAAAATAATAAGGCCCCTGCTTCCCTTCCTGCCCGGCTAAAAGCACGGTGCGAAACTCACCTGGCCCGGAGCCGAAAGCCACCGCCAGGCTTTCCTTGGGCGTATGAACGGCCGCCCCCAATCCGGAAATTTTCCGCTCAAAATTCATAAAACTTCCGGCATTTTTTTTGAAAAAGACATCACCCAAGCTTAGATTTCCCTTAGGAAAGTTGAAGCCGAATCCAATCTGGTCGAATTGCTCCAGCTTTTTGGAAAAACTCCCCGAACCGGAAGGCAGATTCCGATCCGACAAATTGGCCGAAAAGCCAACCCGTTCGGAAAGCTTCCCCTTCAAAGCCAACGATAAGCTCTGCATAAATTCCGCCTCCCCCGCTGGGGAATAGGTCAACCCGAACGATTTCTGCCCGGAAATAAGCAGCTCCTCTTTTTGAAAACCGGTCCGCTTGTTCTTTGCCGGTAAAACTGGCTGGGGATGTAAAGCAGCGCTGGAAGCGCTGCGGCCGGCCTCCAGTAATGGCCGTAATTGATAGCGGGGCAACAAATTAAATGAGAGGATTCGAGTATTGCCTGATCCACCACTCAGGAAAATTCCTCCTCCGCTTGCAATATAGCCGGATTCATAGTCAAAAAAATAATCTGTGGTCTTTGGAGTCAGCCATTGAAATCCAGGGTATACATCCACTGGCGCGGAGCCGTCATTAAACAACTGAGCAAAAACGTTGACAGCAATCAAATACATCGAGACAAGCTGTACGGCAAGGGAAAAAAGGATTCCCCTCGGGATTGACCTTGATACAGTTTTAAACATCACAATCGCACTTCTTCCCTTTAAGAAGTCTTCGCTGCTCGACCATAGTGTTTACAAATTCATTCTGTCTGGTTCGGCCCAAGGCAAGCTTTTTGGACAACGGCGTGCTATGCCGATAACCCCTGCGTTCAAACTCCCCAACCAGCATTTCATGCCGCCGATAAAGCGCCTTTGTCTTTCCCCGCCAGCGCAGGGTTTCCGGGTGGCGGGCATATCCCTCTTTCCCCTTGGTCAGAATTGTCCAGAGCGCATGCAACTCGCGATGTTCGCCCAAAAGATGCTGCCGACACAGTTTCTTGGGCGGAATGTCCCAGATGCGCATGTGTTATTCCAATCCTCTATTTCCTTCTTCCGTGGAAGACTTGGACTTGGGCTGTTTGAGCTGAAAAACAAGAATCGTATTGGAGGAAGGCAAAAGAAAATACACTTTGCTTTGCACAACCTGGAAATCCATAACGTTTTTGAACACCGAATCCAGTTCGGCGGCCTTCCAGTTTGAAAGTACGACCCCGACGGTATTCAAAACCATGACTTCCGTGTAAGGCCAGAAGGTGGCAAGGAAGTTTTCGCCAAGGGGCGCCGCGCGAAGCCCTTTGCGAAAGCTAAATGACCTTAAAAGATTTCCATACCGGTCCATCATCATTAAAGCTCCCAATGGATCGGTGGCCGCCAGCTTCCCCCCTTCCACTTCAAACGGGAAGGAATAACGAAAACTTTCGGGCAGAAAGACCGGCTTGGTGGTAAAACTCTGACCTTCCGGCTCGAGCTTCCATATCTTCGATTGCAGTCCCGCGGCTACAAATAAATCCCCCCAAGAGGTTGCTGTCAGACCGAAAAAAGGCTCCAGCTCATCCTTGCCTGCAAGGGAATATTTGCCCACCAAATCCAGGGACACGTCGTAGCGATAAAGCGACCGTCCCCGACCGTCAAGCAAAAGAACGTCCCCTTCCGGAGTCAGGGTAAAAGCAACGTGGCGGTGTGTTAAAGGGCCGGCAGTTAAAACGGAACGGATAAGCTTGCCGGCACTGTCAAAACGGCAAATTTTCCCTTTTTCGTGAAAGAGGAAATAAAAATTTCCGTTTTGACCGACCCGGAACTCCAAGTCCTCCGCGGACATTGTTTCCGCCCCTTGAAAAATTGCATTAAAATCGAACCGAATATTTCCTGTTTTCTCCAGCCGGTACAGAGCGTATGACGAATCGATTTGGCAGAAAGAGGCAGTGCCCGAGAAGAAAACAAAAAAGACCCCCGCCACTCCCCCTTTTGCGAGAGGAGACAGCCGCTTCATATTAAAAACTGCGGGATAAAACGAGGCGTCCGCCCGAAGCGGACGGCTCAAAGAACACTTCCAATTCGCCGGAAGATGCTTTTGAGTTAATTCTTTTTGCAATACGGTAAGCGTCGGCGGCAGCCACCAGCCGTTCCACGCCCAAAAGCGCCAGCGTGAAAATCGCCCGGCGGTGGGCCGTTTTGCTGGAATTGCGCATCTCCCGGTAGGCCCGCATCGATTCCGGCGAATCCCATTGCCAGTTATAAAAGGCGATCTCCGGGTAAAATGGATTGGCCAGGTTGGTGACCCGGCCGATTTTGTTGTACTCGTCCCGGTTTTCATAGAAGGTCAGACTGCGCCAGAATTGCTCATCCTTCCCGGCGGGATCCGCCCCAGCATGAACGACGGCGTAGTTCTGATAATCCCCCTCCCGCTGGTTGGAGTACCACAAAAACCCCGCAAAACTTGTCCACCCCGCCGCCTCGATGCCGAAAAAAACTTTGGCCCGGTTCCGGCTTCCCAGATACCAGTGCCCGCTTCCGGGCAAGAGAACCGAAAGCCCGGCCGCCTTCAGTGTCGAAACTTTTCCCTTATCTTGAATATCCAGCGGCGTTTGGATTTCATCATCCGGCTGAAAACTGCTGTCTAACGACACGGATTTGTATTCCGCCAATCCTTTCAACAGAACCGGCTCGGAGAAAAAAATCGGCCCTCCTGTTTTATCCGCCTGCGCGCTGATGGCCAGAGTTAAAACCGCAAAAGCAGGAATCAAAACTTTTTTCATATTAGAATCGGTAGATGGCGGAAAGTTTCGGCATCCGCTCTCCGTTGTAGCGGACAAGCCGCAAACTCAACTCGATTTCCCGGTCCTTGTCGAGTTTACGGTTAAACCGCCGGGCGCCAAGGGCCGCATCCACGGCGGCCACCAGACGGTCTGCCAGCGAAACCACCAGCCCTATTTTTGAATTGGAAAACGAACTGTTGGCATCCGCCCGCATACCAAGGTAGCTGCGCCGGTTGGCCAAATCATCCCATCCGGCAAAAAACTGGTCGTACTTCCCCAAGCTTTCGTAATATTCAAGGTTTCTAACAAAGTTTGAGGTATCCTCTCCATTCCGGGTGGGTATGTGGTGGCTGAAAATAAAGCCGGAATCTACCCTTAAAAAGGCTTCCGACTCGGGAATGTTGTACATCCTGCTATCATAGGCCCTGCCAGTGGGATCAAAATCGGAGCGAGACGAAATACCCAATGCCGTATCCAGGAATACAAAATAACTGCTTGGATTCCAATGCTGGTCGGCAAACACCCGATACTCATTCTCCCGCTTGTTTCCCTGACTACGAAATCCGAAATAGGTAGCCCAACCGGCCACATCTACTAAAAAGAAAGGGATGGCGCGCACCTTTTCACCAACGTAAAACTGTCCGGCCCCGGGAACCAAAAGTGAAAGCACGGCCGCCTTCGCCACGGAACGCTGCTTGGGTCCTTTCTCTTCCGTTCCCGGCAAAAGCTCCTGCGCAGAATCCAAGGCGAGCGGTAAGAATGCATAGCGCCCATACAGCACCTGCTGTCGGTAAAGCTGTTCCACGCTCGCACTCGGAGTTTTTGCCAAAAGCACCCCGGGCAGCAATAAAAAGAGACCTGCTGCCAATCCCGTTGAAACTCGGAAACCTGTTCTACTCATTCATCCCTTTCCATTTCATTTTAAGAAGACCTATTTTACCACCGCCACCTTGCAAAACACCACCTCGTTTTTCCCGGCGGCGTTGACTTCCAGCCGGCAGAGATATACTCCCGCCGCAAAACCGGAGCAGTCCAACTGTACTTCGTTGTCGTTCCCCGCTTCCGCCGGGACACTTTGGGGCTCCTTAATCCGGTTGCCGGCCATGTCGTACACGCTCAAAGTCGCCGTGCCCGGCGAGTTAAGCCGGTAACGTAATGCCGTCATCCCGCCCAAAACCGGGTTGGGATAGTTGTAAAAAGATTTACCCGCCACCAATGCTCCGCCTCCTGGGCCAGAAAGCAAAACATTCGGCATAAAATTCGAACCCGAAAAATTGTGCCTCGCCTGCCTCCAAGCCAGCGAATCAAAGCCGAAACCGGGTACGTTATATCCATAGACGAAACCGCTGACATCACGCGCAAAGATTTTGCCATTTTTTGTCACGGCGGGCAAAGCATCCATACCGGCCCCCGTTCCGAGAACGAAAGCCGCCTCTCGCTCCAAAGTACCCGGAAAGTACAGATTTCCCCAAGGCAAACCGCAGAGCATATCCAGCCCGTTCTCGCGTAAAGACAGGTTCGTCAGAAGCGGAACATTCCCACTGATTGGCCTTTGCCGGTCCACACTTTTGGGGAAATCGGAAACCAGAAACCCATTGGTCTGATAGGCGACAATTTGATTGTCAAAAGCAAGTACAATCACCGGCTGCCCGGTTGTGGCGCTGTGACTCCAAACCGGCTGGGGTAATTCGGTAGTCCCCAAATTGACGGGAAATCCGGATGCCGTATTGCCGTTCCCATCCAAAAGATATAGTTCTCCTGCGCCAGTCGTAAACGCTATTAAAAGCCCGCTGTCCCCTTGTGTCAGTGCCGGTGCGGAAACGCTGTCGACGGCAAATCCTTTTGGCCAACCCGCTACTGAACCAATTCCTTTATGGACAAAAACCGAATCATTCCGATCGGTGGTGACAAAAAGATTTCCAGAAGAATCCAAAGCCGCCCCGATAACCGATCCCTTAAATTGGGCGGAGTCCCGTGGAATGCCGGTGTTTGAAACCAGAAATCCCTTTCCAGAGGATGTTCCGACGAAGATAATCGGGTTCGTAAAGGTGTCGATCTGTCCGGCGAGAAGACAGGTTACGCTCCCGTTTCGTAAATATCGAGGAAACCCCGGAAGAATATCCGCCAAGCTGTCGTTATCGGAATCGGTCGAGGCAAAACCCCAAACGGCACCGGTGGTAGAACCAACAAAAATCTCCGTGGTTCCATCGTTGTCGATATCCACACCCACTGGTCCAAAAGAAAAAGCCGCATTGGGATTGGTGGCGGCGTTGGTGTCCACTCCGATCACGGCAAATGGGAAAGAAATGGTATCGCCGTTAAAGGCCAGCCGCTTTCTTTCAAATTCGTTGGGGATGAATTTTGAGCCATCCTGATTCCAAGCCAAAAGAAACGGCCCGGAGATGGCCAAAACCTCTTCCGACCCATCCCCATTCAAATCCCCCAAAACTGGCGGTTCTTTGGGTGAAAAGGGGGCGGCATATTGCGGCCAGCCTGGCAGAAGATAATCGGCGGATACCGAGAGGCTCATCACTGTATCCGCCGGGCCGATGCCCGTGACAGAAATCCCCGTCTGCCCCCCGAATTTACTCCGCGTGGAAGGATTGGATGTGGGCGTAAAGGACGTATTATTGGGCGCCCAATACATATCCTCCGCAAAGCCAAAAGCGCCCGTGTAATAGTTGCCGCCAAAATCGACAAAGCCATCCGCTTCCTTCAATTCCAAAAACCGTCTCGCCGGGTTGTTATTGACGGTATTGCAGACAAACCGGCTGTACAAATTTCCCAAATCGTCGGCGCAACCCGCCTCCAGCGCAACGGCCTCATCCACATGCCAGATGAGGATTCCGGAGCCGGGCAAAAGAATGTCATACTCCGCGGTGAAAACCGAGCTGTCCGCATCCGGCCGGGCCGGCCCCAAAACTACGCCGGTAATCGGATCCACCTTCAACGCCGATCCAGAAAAGGAGTCGAAATCCACCGCCCGGTTTTCAACCAAAAAATATTCCTGTTCGGAAATTGGAATTTTGACCGCCTCGGTGCCGCTTCGCGGCAACTCCCCGGCCAAAAGTGAGAGATTAAGCGGTCCGCGGGTGACCGCCAAGGTGTCCAAAAACCCCAAAAACGCCCGCGACCAAGCATCCGGATAAACCGGCAGAAGCCCCGAGGCCAGAACAATCCGCCCTCCGTCGTCCCGGAAATCAAGCTCCACGGCCACATCCTGCCCGTTGTTGTCCATCAGCGAAAAATCCCCCACCTGGGTAAGGATGGTTTCTGTGTTGTACAAGTCCACCAACCCGAGTTGGTGCCCGAATTCGTGGGCAAACGTCGCATTCAGCCCGACCACGCGGTTGTCCTGCGACGGGGACTCCGGCATAATCATCCCCTCCGTGATGACGGTGCCGCCGTTATCCACAAGCAAGGAATCCCCCAGCCGCAAAAACCCGGTGAAAAAATCGTTCGGCGTATTGCCAAAAATATCATCCTGCCGGCTGCTGCCGGCGTGGAAAATGACCAACGACTGGTAAGCGGAAAAATCAATCTGAGGGGAAATCGAATCCGCCAAGCGCACGGCATCCTTGAAAAAACGGGAAATTTGGATAACTATGGCTGAATCGGCATACGGCCCGCCGCTTCCGTAATAGGCGTGCGGCACGGGTAACTGGTAGGCCGAATCATCCGCCGGCGGCCAAACTTCTCCCGTTATCTTCAGTTTTCCGTTGGATACGGCCTGATAAAACCGGTCCAGCGCCTGAATGTGGCTTTCAAAATATTTCTTGTCGTGCGGGGCCGGGTCAACCAGGTGTCCTTCCTGTGTCAGGAACTCCAGTTGGGTCCGCCGGTCAAACGCCCCCAAACCGGTGGTGGTTGGATCGTCCGGTATCTCCTGTTGAAATTCCACACGCAACGCCAGAATTTTTAAGGTTTCGACCGCCGCCGCCGTGGTAGGTCTGGCATAAGGCAGCGCGCCAGGATTCGGCCGCGAAAGCTTGAGCAGGTTTTTGGCTGAAACCGCACTTTTGAATCCGGGTTCGGCAATCGGTTCCCGCTTTTCGAGTTTGACTTTCTTTACGGGCCAGTGGGCCCCCCACACAGGGGACAAAATGAGCAAAAACCAGCCGGTGCCGAAAAGCCACCGGCTGGCCCGGAAAAAACGGCTCGCTTGCACTCCTCTAAAACCTTCCAACCACGGCCAGCCGCAGCGTATTGGCCAGGGCCAAGTTTTTGGAGGAGGGGATATAGGCAAGGTCAAACCGAAAATTCCGGTACTGCAAGCTGGTTCCCAAGGTCATGTATTTCAACTGTCCGTCCGGGTCGTACACGTATCCCATCCGGCCGGCGAAATAAGACCCGTACCAGTATTCCAGTCCAAAATTCCCAATCGACTCGTCGAACACCGATTTCATAAAACTCTCGCTGGTGTCCCGGCTGACCAAATCTCGGTTGAAATCCGCCAAAAGCGTGAGTTTGTTGTAGGCCGATTCAATAAGTTTATACGAAAACCCGATTGCCAGGTTGCGCGGCAGCGGGTCCGCCTGCGAAGCGTCTATAAACTGCAGTTTCGGCCCGATATTGGTCAATGCGGCGCCAAACGTCAGCTTTTTTATAGGAGTGTTGTACAGAAGGCCCAGGTCAAGGGCAAACGAGGTCCCCTGCCCCTTCCCGATTTCCCGCCCGGCGCCGGAACTTGCCAGTTTGCTTAAAATAAACTTTCCGGTCACCCCTCCGGTCAGCGACTGCGAAAGGCGGGTGCCGTAGGTGACCCCGATGGAACCCTCAAAGCTGTCAAAATAACCGAGCGTATCCCCCGTCTCGGCAATGCGGGTATTCCGCCCGAGCGAAAGAAAGGTGACCTGCAACCCGAAGGTGCCGACTCCTGAAAAATGCCGCAGATAGGCCGGGACATCGAAAAACAAGTCCTCGGCCAGCTCCGGCAGCCATTTGGAATGCATCAACCCGACCTGCTGCCAGGGGCGGGCGTAAACGGTGACCTGTTCGCCTGTGGCGAAAAATCCGTCCGCCCCTTTGAACTGGGCGTCCACCGTCGGCACCCGCGCCAGCCCGGCCGGTTCGTACCGCTCAAACTCCTTGCTGTTGAATTTCAAAACGCCGAATTCCGTCCCCATCCAGACCGCATCAGAACCTGCGTATAGGGTGGTAATCCGGCTGCCGGCCGGCCCGGAATACAGCCATAACTTCTGTTCGGGAAAAACGTCGTCCGTGGCCAGCCGGTTATATGCTTTGACCCGTTCAATCCAGCGCGCCAACCGCTGGGGGTTGGAATCGCGGGTGAATTTTTTGGCCACCTCGAGGATGGTTTTCTCCCGGGTGACCGTAAAACGCTGGTACCCGAAGCGGGCAAACTCCCCTTCGGCAAAACGCCAGACCCCCGCTTCCGTTCCAACCCAGAGCACCTTGGAAGGGTCAACGGCCAAGGCGGTTAACGGAGTAGCAAAGGCAAGGCGGTACGGAAGATAGATTTTCTGACCGGTCGCCAATTCCGAATTCTCCAAATTATTCAACCGTCGGACTTCCGCGACAGCTTCGGCAAGGCGCGTCGAATCGAGCCCCGGCACAAATTGGCTGATCAGTTTTTCCAGTTCGGGTGAAACCCCGGCGGTTATCTCATAACGATTATTCCATCGTTTTCCGTCGTAATAATACAGGTCGTTGTCGGTAATGGCCCAGCCGTCCCGTTCGCCCGAAAACACCATCTTTTTGAATCCACCTTCCGGGAATCCCCCCTCGGCGTCAGAAATCGTCCAGCGGCCTCCGGAAAGGGAAAAAAGGGCCTTGGAATTGGCCAGCCAGACCGTGCGGGCCGGAGAAACGGCCAAATAGCGGAACGGCCCTTCCGGCAGACCCTGTTCGGAGCCGTAGGAATTCCAGCTCTCCCCGTCAAAACGGAAAACTTCGCTTTTAGTAGCCACCCACAAAACCCGCTCATCGCCGGCAACTGCGACGAGGGAATCTTTGAACGCAAGGTTGTAGGGCAAAAATACCCGATCCGGCATCGCGTTGGCCGAAGCTTTCCGGCAGGCCGCCAGAATGCCGGAGGCCTCCTCCACGGAAATCCTCTGGTCCTCAAGCGCCCGATTCGAGGCCGTTCGAAGCGCCACCAGACCCGACGGCACGATTAGGGCTTTGTCAAAGCGTTCCAACAGCCGGTCGAACGCTTCCGCCAGCTTTTCTTTCTCGGAATCGACAAAATCGGGGGGCAGGGCCGAGAGCACGCCATCCTTGAGCCCGACCAGTTCTGGATAGGTGAAGCGGTTGTTCACTTCCGCCACCTTGCGAACCAATTCCGCCAGTCGTTCCGGGGAAACCCCTTCCGTTCCGCCCCGCACCCACCGGGCAACGATTCCTTCCAAGGTTTCGCTTCCCTGCACCTCGTGCAAAACGCCGCGGCTCCACAGACCGTCGCCCGAGGGCGCAAAATCGGTATTTTTGGACTTGCCCCATTCCATTCGCAACAGGTTATCGCCCGCCAACACCCAAACGTCATAGCGCTGGTAGTTCATATCCGGCACATTGTTCCGCAATAGCGCAATCTGCCGGATAGGCCCCACACCCTTCGGCAGGGGGAAGGTAAGCCAGTCCGGGCTCATCGGATAGCGTCCCAATCCCGCGGGATTGAAATGCATCGCCGAATAATCGTCCGCCAGCCCGACAAAGGCATCCCCCATCCCGGCGGGACGCGTTCCGGTGGAAATGCGCAGGGACAAGGCACCCGCCTGCCGCAAAGAAGCCCAGACCGTCTGGGTTTCCATCAGAACAGACAAGGTGGTGACCAATCCCAAGAAAAGCACCCTTTTCATTAAAACCTCCCTTATTGGTTTCCTTTTTATTTTCATCGCATGACTACTAATTTGCCGAACTCTTCGGTTTCTTTGGAGGCCTGCCGGGCGCGGATTTTATAGATGTAAACGCCCGAGGCCACCCGGTCTCCGTCGTTGTCCCGTCCGTCCCAGGTGGTGTCAAAATTGTAGCCGGCTCGGGTGGCCGTGGAGCGGATGGTTCGTATCGCCCGTCCCGCCAGCGAAAAAATTTCAACGACGACCTCATCTGCTGCGGCCGAAAGGGTGTAGCAGAAATTGGTCATATCTTTCATTGGATTGGGATAGTTCAAAACACCCGCCAGTTTGAGTTTTTCCGCGGCGACCACTTCCAGCGGCATTTCCAAAACGGCGGAATTGTTGGCCCCGTCCCATGCTTTGATGCGCAAGGTATGTGGTCCTGCAGGGAGCTCCGGCACGGTGAAAGCGGCCTCACCCCGGGAGAAGGAACCGGCTTCGTAGCGGAAAATTCCCGTCAAATCGAAACTAATGCCGGAGGGAAAATCGAATTCTGCCGTAATTGTATGAGCCGGGTCGCCGGTGATGTTGATCCCGGACGAATCTTCCAGCAAAACGCGCAGGGTGACCCCGGTCGAAACCGGTTCCCCCGGCTTAAGGGAGGCGCCGCCCACCGTGACCAGCCGGATGGCCGGGCCGGCCGTATCGGTGGAGGCCAAAGCTGAACCGGAAAGGGGGATCGAATCCCGGTTCCCGGCGGCATCTCCTGCATTGTTCCAGGCATAGGCTGATATTCGCCCGGTGCGCGAACCATAGCCGATGTCCTTGGGTACGACGAACTGTAATTGAAAGCTTCCGGCCGACACGGAGGCTTCCCCCCGGTAAATCATGTTTCCGGGAAGCGCATAATCCACCCGTATTTCCGGCGCGCCGGCGAGGGGATGGGATTTGAAGCGCAGCCCGTCAAACACGGAAAGCGCCACAGTCCCGTTGAAGCCGGTGAGAACATTGCCTGCCGTGTCGGTTATTTCGCCGGAAACAAGGGATACTTCCAAAGCGGAAAGGGAATCGGGTGCGGACAGCCGGATGTTGTGCGCCGGCCGGGCCAGATGCATCGCCGGGTCGCCAAAAAGCAGATAGCGCCGGTCGTTCGTATTGGGCTGCCTTAAAAGCTTCGCCAGATAAAACGCCTCCCCGATGGAAAGGGAATCCGAGGCAAACAATAAATCAAAAACCTTGTTGTTCAAATCGGTGTTGGCCCCGGCAAAAACCACCCGCACGGCGGCAATCACTGCCACCGCGCCGCCGTTCGGATTTTTCATCAAATCCTCCCCCATCCCTTCCGCCAGCGGTTCGACAAAGGTGTTAATTTCACAGGAAGCGGCATATACCAAAGGAAGCCTGCCGCCGTTAAACAGACGGGGAACATCCTCCTCCCGTTTGAAAACCCGCTCGTGCGCCCAGACGTTCGGGTTTCCGTGGCCGATGTAATCAATCAAAAGATGCCCTTCGTTCCAGGCCTTTACAATCGCCTCCTCCGCCTCCGGTTTGTGCCGCAGCCCGTCGAAGGGATAGTCGAACAGATAAATCTTATTCCGGTCAAAAACAAACGGCAGGTGCCGGTTTGCCATCTCCTCCGCCTGGCTGGTATGAAATCCCTGCGTTTGGGAAGCTCCGGCAAATTCGTCATCCGCCACCAACGTCACCCGGTTTCTCCAATTTCCATATTCCGGGGACGCCTCGTAGTTGCGTATCTTGTCCGCTATGATTTGCAATTCGGAAACGTTCTTCACCGGCCAGCGGGCAATGGTCATATCCAGAAACTGGTCGGCTGAATCCAGGATACCGGGATTGCCGAAATACAAAAAACCCTCGTCCGAGTTGCTGGAGGCGTCAAAGGCCTGATCCACGATAAACGGCGGAACAAAATTGACCGTTCCAGTGCCCAGGATATTGCGGAAATCGTAGGTCGCGTCCCCGGCCAGAAGCACAAAGCGGGGCTTGGGGTCGCTCCAGTTCTCCCGCGCAAATTTGAGAAAGTCGCGAACGGCCACGGGGTCCGGCAACCCGCCAGAAAAGTTGTTGTAAATCTGCTCCACATCAATTTGCTGAACGTCAAGCCCGCTAACGGAAGCCCGGTGGGCGGCATATCCGGAAAGCGCGGACCGGAAGGCCGCCGGCGCGATGAGGATGAATTCTCCTTGAGTGTTCGCCACCGTCAAGTCCACCGGCGGTTGTCGCTGCCAGGAAAGAGTCGGTGTCTTGTAATCAGCCGTTGAGGTGAGAACAAAAAGCCGCTTCGCAGTTGCATCCACATCAAAAGACAAAACCCCCGAACCGTCCCGTACCCCTCCCGTTAAAACGGCGGGAACGAGTCGGTTGGTCACGTCCCAAAGGACAAAATTTGCAGGCGAGCCGCCGATTTGAAATTCCACCATCCCGGGACTCGATGGCGTCTCAAACTCAAAAAGTGGGGCGGAATATGCCGGCGTCCGGCTGTACTGGGCTTCGAGAAAATCAAAATGGCTGAATCCGTTCCCCATGGTTCCAAGCGTCAAATCCACCCGGTTCAGACCCGTTTTTAGCGCACCGGTTTCGAAGCGGGTAAGGCCCAAACTGGGGCCGATGGGGAAAGCTGAAACTCCATTGACACGCAGGGAGACTCCAGCAGAAAGATGTTTCACTCCAACCGTGTCAAAACCGGCAACCATTTCCGGTAGGTTGAAAAAATAGGATTGGTTCGTCCCTTTGCCGCCGTACCAGTTGTAATAGTCGCTAATCTCCCCCAAGTTGTCCGTCGCCAGCAGTCGGTCCGACTCCAGATGAAAACGGGCCGGAAATGAAGTTACAACAGGTGACGTGCCCGTCGGTGTAACATCCTGACTGCCGGCGCGCAAAGCCGAACCAGCAAAAGTTCCACCCCAAGTCAGCCAAAAAACCTGCGCGGTGGTGTAATTGTTTTTGCCGAACGAAAAAGCTCCGCTAAGCGTGTCGTAATCCCACCCCTCCGCACTCCATCCGTAAAATCGAATTTGATCACCGGCATCAAAGATGCCGTCTTGTTCCCCCGCCACCTCAATCGTCAACTCGTGCCATTGGGGGCGGGGAATGTTGTTGAACGCCGGCAGTGCCCGCCCTCCTTGGCAGAACATGCGAATCGTGCGAGGGTCGATGGAGGTAACGGACACACCTGCCGCAGCAAGCATATTCCGGTCGATACGATAAATGCCGTTTTCTGAAAAAATCACCTTCACCCAATTGGAAGACTGGCCAAATGGAGAACTGAATGCCGCCGCTTTGGCCAGTTTGCCGCTTGCCTCCGGACGGCCGCGAAATGCTTTTGCCTGTTCGTAATTCAAAACCCCGTTTCTCAAAACCTTTTCCCAAGAGTTGGAGGTGGAACTCGAAACAAACCGTTCCAGTGAATTCATGCGGACTTCTACCTGAAGTTTTTCGGCCACCCGGTAAACCCCGGCGGCCTCATCGTACCGGGCCGGAAACAGTTTTAGCCGCAATACCCGTTGGTTCCCAATCCAGAACGGCCGGTCGGGAATCACCCGGCTTTCCATACCCATTCTCTCTTCGTTCAAGTCGTAATTATCCATTGCCATTAGGTTTTCTCTGTCAATCGGCCGGCCGTTTTTCGCCGGGTTGGAAACAGCCACTTCAATTTCTCCGCCGGCCAAAGCCGTAACCTCGGGACGGGCATCGGGCGGGATCCCAATCAGAACTACCCGCACCGGCAAATCGTATCCTCCACTCGCCGCGGTCCGGGCACAATTGCTGATGCCCAGCTTCTTGGTCTGTTTTCCGGTAGTGGCTGAGTCAAACCCTTCCGCCAATTCCAGCCGCACATTGGCCGGCTTATACTCAAACAAAATCCCTTTTTCATCTGCCCGCACGATTTCAATATCCTCGTATTCCGCGGCCTGCGTAATCCCCGCCGCCAGCGCCGTGATGATCAAAAGAGTCAGTCGTTTTCCCATAAACAAAAAAGCCGAAAAGGGGTTTGTCGCCCTATCGGCTATGTTTCCCAATTTTAAGCGGCCTTTTGATGCCCGTTGCAGGCCGACAAACCGTTACCTAAACCTTCCCGGCAAAACTCCTTTCGTTGCTATACAAGGTACTATCCCGCCCCGAAATGTCAAGCATTATTCTCGAAACTGGGACTGAAAGCAACCCCTTTGCCAAATTCTTTCGTTGTGAATTTCCGGCTTGGAGACAATGGGTTAAAACCCGTCCCAAGAGCACAATCCGGCGCAACCCCTATCCTTTTATGTGAAATCCGCTTCCTGCCCAAAGGCCTCCCGAATCTGAAAAAAAAATTAAAAAAATTCAAACCTTTTATAGATATATGCGTATATAGATATCGAAGAATATGAAAGCCAGAGCCGAACAAACCGCCCGGCGCTACGCGCCGGTTTTCAAGGCCCTCTCCGACCCCACCCGGCAAAAGATTGTGCTGATGCTGGAGGGAAAACCCCGCTCGGTGACGGAAATCGTGGACTTCTTCAACCTTTCCCAGCCCACCATCTCCCGCCACCTGGCGGTTCTTAAAAACGCGGGGCTGGTGGACGCGGATAAAAAAGGCCAAAACGTCTTTTACCGCCTCTCGGAACCGAACTTGAAGGCCTGCTGCGTCGGCTTTTTCTCCAGCTTTGCCTGCTGCCAGCCGGTGGTGGATTTCGTAGAGCAGAAAAATAAATAGAAAATTTTTTACAATAATATATGCATATATGCGCATATAACAATCATTGGTAAAACGTATAAGGAGGTGATTAAAGATGCAGGATTGTTGCGGTCCCGGCTGCTGCGGCGGCGGTACTTGTTGCTAAATCAACCAGACCGGAAAGCCCCGGAAGAACAGCTCCGGGGCTTTCTTTAAAACCACAGCGAGAACAAAACGACCAGAACCAGAGCCGGCAGAAAATTCCCCACCCGCACGGCAGCAATGTTCAAAAGCTTGAACGAAATTCCCAGAATCATCGCTCCCCCGGTGGAAGTCAGGTTGTTGATAACCGCTGACCCGGACAAGACGGAAAGCTGCGCACCTAAAAGGGTCAGCCCGCCTTGGATAATCAAAACAGTCAAGGCCGAAAAGAACACTCCCACCCCCAAACTGGACGCGAGGGCTACCGCCGCCACCCCATCCATAATCGATTTGGTGTAGAGAATCGAGGCGTCCCCCCGCACCCCGTCTTCGATGGAACCGACAATGGTCATCGGCCCCACGCAAAAAAGGAGTGAGGCGGAAACGAAACCCAAAACGAAGGTGGCGGACTCGGATTGCATCTTATTTTTAAGATAGTCCCCAACTTTCTCCAGCCCCTGCTCGATTTTCAAAAGTTCCCCGGCGATTCCGCCCAGAAGCAACGCGCCGGCCACTTTTATCACGGCATTAGAGCCCTCGGCGGCCAAAATCATCCGCACCCCCAAAACTAAAGTGACCAGCCCCAGCCCCTGCATTAAAATGGTCCGAATCCGCTCCGGCAGTCGCGCCCCGGCAAAATACCCGATGGCGGCCCCGATAAGCACGGTTGCCGTGTTTACGAGTGTCCCTTTCATTTTGCTTTGCTAAGTTCGACCGCCGCCTCTATTTTTCCAATCAAGGTCTGCCGGTAATTCTTGAGCGGAATGGAAATGTAGTCCTCCAACCCTTTTTTATTAAACCGGTATCCCAATTGATTCAAAACAGAAAAAACCACGGGCGCCATTCCTCGTTGCGATCCATCGTCAATTTTGACAGCCACGCCCCACCCCCTGTCCGTCAATCCAAGACATTCGACCGCCTCGGCTCCCGCCTTGGCAACAATCTTGCCATTGAAGGTTTTCGCAAGAAGATAATCCAGCCTTTTTTCTCCCGAAACCATGAGCGGGTAACGCTGCATCGCCTCCAGCACTTTTTGCAGCGCCCGGCTAAAAGCTCCCTTGAGTCGGGATGCGGAGGCCAATCGCGCAAAACCCCATGCCATATGGTAAAGTGGTACAGCCGGGTTGGGGGCCGAACAACCGTCCGTGGAAACTGCCATTTGTGGGGCGGGGAACTGGCACGCCGCCGCCACCCCTTCCATTATCCGCCGCTGGGTCTTGCCTTTGGGATTAAGATAGTTGGAAACATCCTCGCCAAGAATTTTTGCCAGGGCTATCATTCCCGAATGCTTGCCAGAGCAGTTGTGATGCCGCTGGTCAAATGGCTGACCCGCTTCCGGAGTTCTGTTCTGCGAACTGAAATAGAGCGGTGTCTGGACACCGCATTGTAAATCCGGCTCGCTTATCCCGACTTTCGCCAAAATTTGGTCAATGACCTCGACATGCTCCGGCTGGCCGGAATGCGACCCCGCCATGATGGCAATCTCCTCCGGCGTTAAACCGTAGCGCTCAACCCCTCCCTCTTCAATCAGCGCCAAAACCTGGAACGGCTTGGAGGCGGAGCGGAAGAAAGTGGTGAGTTGCGGATTTCCGGCGGCATAGCGCAGTTTTCCGTTCTCGTCGACAACGGCCACCGAGCCAAAATGCCTCGATTCGACAACGCCTCCCCGATATACCTCCGCCAAAAGAGCATGCCCGCAGGGGGGTGATTTCTTTCTTTCCCGTCGGGCAGCTGTTTTTGATGCCGTCTTAGCCATTCAGGCCGTTACTTTTTCTTTTGGGACTCTATTGCGGTGATGCTTTTGTCCAAAATGGCCAGCCCGGCCATCGCCTGTTCCTCGGAAATTATCAGCGGGGGCACGATGCGTAGCGTGTTTGGGCCACAGGTCAAAAACATCAGTCCCCGGCGAAACGCATCCATCATAATGTCATCCGCCCAGTCCGGCGCCGGTTTTTTGGACTTTTTGTCCCGGACAATTTCCGCCCCAAGCATCAGCCCCTTCCCCCGCACGTCCCCGATGATGTCATGCCGGTGCATCATACGGACCAGCTCCTCCATCATCACCTTTCCCACCCGCTCCGCATTTTTCATCAGCCCACCTTCGAGGAGTTTGATTGTTTCCAAAGCTGCCGCGCAGGCGACCGGATTGCCGCCAAACGTGGTGGAATGGGCCCCCCGATCCCAACTCATCAGTTTGGCGGAGGCAATCGCGGCTCCAATGGGAAGCCCGGAGCCCAAGGCCTTGGCCGTGGAAATGATGTCCGGAGCAACCCCCCAGTGCTCGATGGCAAACATTTTGCCGGTTTTTCCCATCCCGGATTGCACTTCATCGGCGATAAAAAGAATATCGTTTTTTTCGCACATCTTTTTCAGCCGCGTGTGATAATCGGGAGGCGGTACGACGTACCCCCCCTCCCCCTGAATCGGCTCTACAATCAAGGCCGCCACTTCATCCGCCGGCGCTACCTTGTTCAAGTAAACATCCTCGATAACCTGCACGCAGTGATAGTTGCAGGAAGGAAAACTCAAGTTGTAGGGACAGCGGTAACAATAGGCGTATGGAACGTGAGTCACTTCTGGAACCAAGGGGGCGAACCGTTTTCGCTGGGTCTGCTTGCTGCAGGTCAGTGAAAGTGCCCCCATCGTCCTTCCGTGAAAAGCGTTGATGAAGGCGATCGTCCGCGGCCGCCTGCGGGTGTAGCGCGCCAGCTTAAAGGCCGCCTCCACCGCTTCCGTGCCGGAATTGGTGAAGAAAACCCGCTTCGGCCCTTTCATCGGCGCCACAGAGGTTATCTTTTTGGCCAAATCCGCCACCGGCTGGTGGTAAAAATCGGCCGTGGCGACGTGCATCGCGCGTTTCATCTGCCGGACAGCAGCATTCACTACGCGCGGATGCACGTTGCCGGTGGAAGTCACTCCGATGCCGGAATGAAAATCCAGAAATCGGTTGCCGTCCACATCCCAAAGCATCGCTCCCTCTCCTTTGTCAATGACCACCGGATGGGTGCGGGTGTAGGACGGGGAAACGTACGTTTCGTCCTGTTTGATAATTCGTTTCGACTTGGCTCCCGGCAGCCGGGTTTTAATTTTTGGTTGTACAAACATTTTTTCCTCCTCGCTGTCTTTGCTCCCCGCCTACGGATAAATGGGGAGTGGTTATTGATTTTGCTTGATGAACAAAGATGATTGTGTCAGAAGCCAACCCTGACACGGAGGAGGAATATCAGGTCTGGCACTTCAGCCAGATGCACAAAAGCATTTTGCGCAACGACCCTTGCATGGCCGAAAATTAACTTTTTTGGGACGAACTGTCAAAGAGAAAACCTTATTTTTGGGAAGGTAACCTTCAGGTTTCTTTCTTTTAAAGCACTTTCCCCAAAAATTCCGCCGTTCTTTTGTTTTTCTGGCTGTTTAAAATCTCCTGTGGCCGGCCTTCTTCGATGATTTTTCCTTCGTCCAGAAAAACCATCCGGTGAGCCACCTCCCGGGCAAAACCGATTTCATGTGAAACAACGAGCATCGTCATCCCTTCCTTCGCCAGCTTTTTCATCACGTCCAAAACTTCTCCAATCATTTCCGGATCCAAAGCCGAAGTCGGCTCGTCAAAAAGCATAATCTTGGGGTTCATCCCCAAAGCCCGGGCGATGGCAACCCGCTGCTGCTGCCCGCCGGAAAGCTGGGCCGGAAAGGCGTCTTTCTTTTCCAAAAGCCCGACCTGCTCCAAAAGTTTTTGGGCGACGGCTTCGGACTCATCCGCCTTTCTGCCCCGCACCACCCGCTGGGGCAGACAGATGTTTTCCAGAACCGATAGGTGCGGAAAAAGATTGAACTGCTGAAAAACCATTCCGCACTCCGCCCGCACCTTCCGGATATGCTCCTTGTGATGATCCAATTCGATGCCGTCCACTTCGATTTTTCCGCCATCCGCCCGCTCCAACCCGTTGATGCAGCGTAAAAGGGTCGATTTACCCGAACCGGACGGGCCGAAAATCACCAGTACCTCACCCGCCGCGACGAAAAGGGAAACGCCATCTAAAACCGTGTGCTTGCCAAAGCGTTTTACCAGATTGGAAATTTGGATAATCACGCGCCCCGCTCCCCCAGTCCGTGCACCTTGAATTTTTTCTCCAGCCAGACAACGAGACGTGAAAGCCCCACAGTCATCGCCAGATACAAAAGCCCCACCACCAGCCAGGTTTGAAAATCAACGAAATATTGGGAATAAAATTCCCGCCCCGCACGGGTCAGCTCCCGCATCCCGATGACCGAGACGAGTGAGGTGTCCTTCAAACAGGCGATAAAATCGTTGGCCATCGGCGGCACCACCAGTCGCAGCGATTGGGGCAGAATAACATAACGCATCATCTGCGCGCGGCTCATCCCGAGCGAAAGCGCCGCCTCGTATTGCCCCTTGGGGATGGACTGGATGCCCGCCCGAACGGTCTCCGCCAGATAGGCCGAATAACCGATGCCGATAGCCAAAACTCCCGCGACAAAGCTGGAGAGGTGCAGCACCTTTCCAAGCCCGAAGTAAATGAAAAAAATCTGCACCAAAAGCGGTACCCCTCGCAAAACGTCAACGTAAATCTTGGAGCTCTTCTCGATGATCGGATGGTGCGAAATCCGGGCGATGCCGACAAAAATTCCGAACAGGACGGCCAGCCCGAAGGAAAAAAGCGTAAGCTCGATGGTGACCGGCACAACCGGTAGCAAATAAACGAGAATCTGCCAGAGGGTTTTAAGCTGACCAGCCAGCCACCCCGATTCCAAAATCAAAAGCAAAAAACTCTTCCTCGCATTTTTCCCGGCCCAAGTTACCGGCCAAAGAGGAAACGGTCAAGAAAAGCTTTTGTTCTTGAAATTTAAGCTTAAACCAGCTTGGCGTTGCGCAAATCCGGGTCTTTGAAAATGGCGTCCAGAATGCCGTTCACAAAATGCCCGCTTTCGGCCGTGGAAAACTTCTTGGCCAGCTCCACGGCTTCGTCGATGGAAACCTTTTCCGGGATGTCCGGGAAAAAATGCCACTCGGCCAAGGCCATCCGCATGATGATTCGGTCCAAAAGGGCAATGCGCGAAAGCTTCCAGTGCTTCAGCTTGGGTTCTATTTCGGCATCCAGTCTTTCGCGGCTGGTAAAGGTCTTTTCAAAAAGTGCGCGGGCGAACGCTTTTTCCTTCTCGTCCAGATGGTCATCCGCCAACCGGCTTTTTAAAATCTCCTTGGGCTCCCCCCCTTCCGTCTCCACAGCGTACAGGCAGGATAGCACCATCTCCCGAACGCGGTGACGCCCCTTCATAGCTTCTCCATTAAATCCGCCATCTGCAGAGCGGTCTTGGCCGCCTCCCACCCCTTGTTCCCCTCCTTGCCTCCGGCCCGTGCCTTGGCCTGGCGCAAATTATCCACGGTCAAAATGCCGCAGGCGACAGGAATTTTGTACTTCATCGAAAGTTCTACCAAGGCCCTTGTCGAATGGTTCGCCACCACTTCAAAATGATGGGTTTCCCCCCGAATCACCGCCCCGAGCGCAACGAGCGCGGCATATTTTTTCGACTCCGCCAGCTTCGCGCACACCGTCGGAATCTCCAGACATCCCGGCACATAGACGATGTCGACTCCCTCCTCCGTTACGCCGTGCCGTTCAAAACACTCCCTTGCGTCAGCCAAAAGCGCTTCGGTGACTTCAGAATTGTACCGGCTGACCACCAAGGCGAATTTCTTTCCGGCAACGGCCAGCCCTGGAACGACAATTTTTTTTGTCGATTTGAGACGACCCATTTTAGAAAAGCGAATCCAAAAGATGCCCCAGCTTCGCCTGCTTGGTCTTGAGGTAGGATAAATTGTGCTCCGTGGGAGCAATCTTGGCATGCACCCGTTTTTTCACACGAATGTCCAATTCCTCCAATTCCTGAATCTTTTTGGGGTTGTTGGTAATCAACTGGATTTCAGAAAGGCCGAAATCCTTCAAAATCTGCGCCGCCGTTCCGTAGCTGCGCATATCCGCTTGAAAACCCAGCTCCAAGTTCGCCTCTACCGTGTCTTTCCCCTCGTCCTGCAGTTTATACGCCAAAATTTTGTTTGCCAGCCCGATCCCGCGTCCCTCCTGCAACAAATAAATAAAAAGTCCTTCTCCAGCCTTCTCCATTGCTTTGAGCGACCAAGCGAGTTGCTCCCCGCAATCGCAGCGCAAAGATCCAAACAAATCCCCCGTCGTGCATTGGGAATGAACCCGCACCAAAACTTCCTTGCGGCCGGCCACTTTTCCCTTCTCCAAGACAAGATGATGTTTTCTATCGACTTCCGACCAATACAGATAAAGAGTGAAATTTCCGAAGCGGGTTGGAAAGGCAACCGTCGCCTGTCTATCGACCAGTTTTTCCGTGGCCAGCCGGTGGCGGATCAAATCGTGGATCGTGACGATTTTCAATTTCCATTTCTTGGCGAAATCAAAAAGCTTCTGTCCGCGCGCCATCCCCCCTTTCGTATCGGTGACTTCGCACAGCACGGCCGCGGGATAAAGCCCCGCCAGCCGACACAAATCCACCCCCGCTTCGGTATGCCCCGGGCGGGACAAAACACCCCCTTCTTCGGCGCAAATCGGAAAAACGTGGCCCGGCCGCGCCAAATCATCCGGCTTGGTATCCGGGTTGACCAAAGCACGGATGGTCGCCGCCCGTTCCCGCGCCGAAATGCCGGTGGTTGTCCCCTCTTTGACGTCCACGGAAACGGTGAAGGCGGTTCCCAACCGGGCGGTATTTTCGGAAGTCATAGGAGGCAGGTTCAACTGATGTAAGCGCTCCTTCGGCATCGAAACGCATACCAGCCCGCCGCCATTCCGCACCACGAACTCCACCTTTTGCCAGTCGGCGGCCTCCGCGGAAAAAACCAAATCCCCCTCGTCCTCCCGTCCCTCGTCATCCGTGACGATAATAATCCGCCCGGCTTTTAAATCCTCGATCGCTTCCGGTATGCTGTTAAACTTCATTCTTGCCTCTTTTCCCCTGCCGTGACAAACGCCTCCCGCCGCCGACAAGCTGTTGCACATATTTCCCCAAAAGGTCGAATTCCACATTCAAAAAATCCCCCACTTTTCTTTTTCCCAACGTGGTGACTTTTAACGTATGGGGAATCAAAGCCACCTTGAATCGCTCTGGTTTTAATCCGGCGATGGTCAGCGAAACGCCATCCAAGGCGATTGAACCTTTCTCTATGACGAGCCCGGCAAATTTCCGAGGCAGTTCTACCCACCATTCCATCCCGCCCTTTTCTTTGGAGATTTCCAACAGTTGTGTCTTGGTATCGATATGTCCGGTGACGAAGTGTCCCCCCAACCGGTCGGAAAGTTTGAGGGGCAATTCAAGATTAACCCATCCGCCGGTTTGAATTCTATCAAAATTTGTCCGTGCGAGCGTTTCCGGTATCGCCAGAACGGCAAACTTGGCCCCGTTTTTCGAAATAACGGTCTGGCAGGTGCCATTGATGGAAACCGAATCCCCCTTCTTCAATTCCCTGACTGTTTTGGGCGCCTTAATCAACAATTCCTTCCCTTCCTTCCTCGGTGAAACCAAAACGACCCTGCCAACATCCGTTACTAAGCCGGTGAACATATGGGATATCCTGAAAAAAGCATATCAACCCCAACTTTCTTAAACTGCACTCGTTCGAATCGAACGGCCTGCAATAGCTTTTCGACCCCCAAATCCCCAATGGCGGAAATTCCCTCTCCGATTATCATCGGGGCTATGGCGGCGTATACCTTGTCCGCCAGCTTTTCCTTCAAAAAGTTGGTCAATACGCCGGCGCCCCCCTCTACAAGGATGGAGGTGACCCCTTGCGCCAGCACTTTTTCCAAAGCCGCGCGCAAATCAATCCGACCGTTTTTCAACCCGACCGGCCAGATGGCAACTTCCCCTCTCAACTCGCAGTTGGAAGCGTCCGCCCGTCCGGAAAGCAAAACGGTCTTCCCATCCTCGTTTTCCCGAACCAGCCGGGCCGTTGAACTCAACTTCCCTTCCGTATCCAGCACCAGCCGCAAAGGATTTTTTCCCTGCACCATCCGCACGGTAAGCTGGGGGTCATCAACTTCCACGGTTTTCCGTCCGACCAAAACGGCGTCGTGCGTAGCGCGTAAAAAGTGAGCGAACCGTCGCGCCTCCTCGCCGCTAATCCACCGGGAATCGCGGGTTTTGGTAGCAATCCTTCCATCCAGACTCTGTGCAAATTTCAACGTGACATAAGGCAGCTTTTTCTCCATTACCTTGAAGTGCACCTCATTCAGCTCCCGCGCCTCATCCGTCAAAAGGCCGATATCGATCTCAATTTTTCGCCTGCGCAAAAACTCAATCCCCTTGCCGTTCACCAGAGGGTTGGGGTCAACCACGGAGGCATAAACCTTCTTGATACCAGCGGAGGCAATCGCCTCCACGCAGGGGGCCGTGCGGCCGAAATGGGAGCAGGGTTCCAAATTGACAAAGAGTGTTCCGCCCCGCGCTTCCTTCCCGGCTTCTTTGAGGGCAATAACTTCCGCATGCGCCTCTCCCGCCCGGCGGTGGAATCCCTCGCCGACGATGCGTCCGGCCTTTACCACGACTGCTCCTACCATTGGATTAGGCGAGGTTTGTCCCAACCCCCGGCGGGCCAAAGTAAGAGCCCGGCGCATATTGGCAAGCTCCTTTTCGCTGTAAGTTTCAGTCATCGATTTTCTTCCAGCCCGCAGGCCTAAATTCATTCCGGCGAACAAACCAAATCAGGGGGCAAAAAACAGCCCCAAAATACTTCGGGGCATAGGGGAAAAATGCGGACAAACGCCAAGTGCTTGCCTTTGGCCTTCTTCCATCCGGACTGTACCGTCGGCGCCGGAGTTGCACCGGCTCTGTCCCCGATTTCTTGGGGACTCGCGGGCTATACCGCCGATCGAGGAATTTCACCTCGCCCCGAAAGCCCAATTATTATACAATCAAAACCTCCCCCCGTCAACAAGAGCATTCCAGGAGAAATTCTTTGCTCTTTCGTATCGGGCAAATTTGGTTTATAATTCCGCACGATTGAATAAAAGAATAAAAAACAGCCGGCGTTTGGCTTTAATTTAAGGAGGACGTATGAGCACGCAGATCCTTGAAGAAACGAAAACCGCTCAGGCCGGGCCGCTTGATAAAAAAGAGGCCTTCGCGCAACGGATGGTCGGTATTCTGAACAATTCGTCTCTGGCCTTAATGATGAGTATCGGCCACCAGACCGGCCTTTTCGACACAATGGCCAAGCTCCCCCCCTCCACCAGCGAGCAAATCGCCAAGGCGGCCAGGCTGAAGGAGCGTTACGTGCGGGAGTGGCTGGGGGCGATGCTCACCGGCCGGGTGGTGGAATACGACCCCGCCAACGGCACCTACTTTCTGCCGCCGGAACATTCCGCTTCGCTGACCAGGGCGGCCGGGCCGGAGAATCTGGCCCTGTATATGCAGTACATTCCGCTTCTGGGAAACGTGGAGGAGGGGATTATAAAAAGCTTTCGCAAAGGGGGCGGCGTTCCGTACTCCGCATATCCCAAATTCCAGAAAATCCAGTCCGAGGATTCCAGTTCCATTTACGACGCCACGTTGGTTCAAACCACCCTCCCCATCGTTCCGGGGATCGTGGAACGGCTGAAAGCGGGGATCGAGGCGGCCGATATCGGCTGCGGCTCCGGCCACGCCGTCAATTTGATGGCCAGGGCGTTTCCCAAAAGCCGCTTTACGGGCTACGATTTTTCCAAGGAAGGGATTGCCGCGGCCAAAGCCGAGGCCAAAAAGTGGAAGCTTTCCAATACTCGCTTTTCGGTTCAGGACGTATCCAGGCTGAACGAGCGCGGCCGTTTCGATTTCATCACCACCTTCGACGCCGTTCACGACCAGGCCAAACCGAAAATCGTGCTGAAAGCGATTGCCCGGGCGTTGAAGCCGGACGGCGTTTATTTGATGGTGGATATTGCCGCCTCGAGCAACGTTCACGAAAACATCGACCATCCGCTCGGTTCGACACTCTATACGGTTTCCTGCCTGCATTGTATGACCGTTTCGCTGGCGCTGAAGGGGGAAGGACTGGGAGCAATGTGGGGCAGACAAAAAGCGCTGGAGTATCTGGCGGAGGCCGGCTTTTCCAACGTGGTGATAAAAGAGGTGCCGGGGGATATTTTTAACTTTTATTACATAGCCCGGAAAAACTGAACAACCCTGAAAGGAGAAGATCGTATGCTAAGAAGCGTGGGTGCCGTCGTAGCGGGGTATTTGTTGATTGCCGCAGCCATTATCATTCTCTTTGCCGTTGCATATCCTGATCCCACGGCAATCCCCGGCCGCGGCTTTATGCTCTTTAGTTTGGTTTATGGATTTCTGTTCGGCACCCTCGGCGGCTGGGTCTGCGGCCTGATTGCCCGGGGCGCGGAAATCAAGCACGCCGCGGTCATAGCCGGAATCGGAATTCTATTGACCCTCCTTTCAATGCTCTTCGCCCCCGGCAGGGAACCGATGTGGTACCAGCTCGCCAATATGGCGGTCTTGACGGCCGCCGTTTTGCTCGGCGGCTGGTTGCGTACGCGGCAGCGGGTCAAAAACGCCGGTGTCGCCCAACCCCCTGCGGGAACGAATGGGTAGGGCCGGTCAAGAAAGACCGGTGAGATGGGTTTCGATTGCGCTGTCTCTCGCGGTGCTGGTTTTATTCGTCCCATTTTTTCCCAGGGCTCAGGACAAAAAAACAACCCTGGCCGACCTTCGCTGGCTCTCCGGCTGCTGGGATGACGGCGATACGCTCGGCCGTTACGAGGAGCATTGGATGAAGCCCGCGGGAACTTCCGTTCTGGGAATGAGCCGCACGGTGGCTGATGGGGAAACAATCGCCTATGAATTTTTGCGCATCCAAGAACAGAAGGACGGAGCCATCTACTACGTGGCCAACCCCTCCGGCCAAAAGCCGGATTCCTTCAAGTTGGTAAAATCGGAGCGCAATATGTGGATTTTTGAAAACCCGCAGCATGATTTCCCGCAAAAAGTGATTTACCGCTTGAACGGCGATTCGCTGATTGCCCGGATAGAGGGCACGGCTGATGGAAAAGTGCGCGGAATCGACTTCCCGATGAAGCGAGCCAAGTGCGAATAAATCATCCATCGAACGCCGCGTGACCGAAAGGGCACGGCTGTTAGGGCTTCTCAAAGGAACCTTCGCCGTCGCCGTCTGGGGCGCCTCTTTCATCGCCACCAAAGTCGCCCTGCAGGACGTCTCCCCAGCCACCGTGGTCTGGCTCCGCTTCGCCATGGGAATTGTTGTTCTGGGAATATTCGTCTTTTTACGAAAAGAATTCCTCCTCCATCCGCCAAAGGTGTTGGCCTATTTTGCGCTTCTCGGTTTTATCGGCATAACCTTTCACCAATGGTTGCAATCCAATGGCCTCGTAACCGCCCAGGCCTCCACCTCGGCCTGGATTGTCTCCACGACGCCCATCTTCATCGCCATTTTGGGCTGGCTTTTCTTGAAGGAATATTTGCGGTTGGACCAAATAGCCGGAATTTTAGTTGCCACAATCGGCGTCTTGCTCGTCGTCAGCAAAGGGGATTTGAACTCGATTTTCAGGGGAAGTTTCGGCACCCCCGGCGACCTCTTGGTTCTTATCAGCTCCCCCAACTGGGCCATCTACTGCGTCATTGCACGCAAGGGATTGAAAGAGCACAGTGCTTCCCTTTTAACTTTTTACGTTATCCTTTTGGGCTGGCTTTTCTCCACCCCCCTTTTCTTTGCCGGCCCGGGCATCGGTGAAATTCACAAGCTCACCCTCTCCGGCTGGACGGCCACGGGCTTCCTCGGCATCTTCTGCTCCGGCCTGGCCTACATTTACTGGAACGATGCCTTGAAAGCCGCCCCCGCCTCCCAGGTCGGCGCGCTTTTGTACATCGAACCCCTCTTCGCCGTGGCTGTCGCCGCTTCCGTCATTGGGGAGAACATCACCCTCGGTGCGCTTTTTGGCGGCGCGATTATTCTTTTGGGGGTCTGGATGGTGACGAGGAAATAAAAATTTATGGTATTTTCCAAAGCTGTAGTTTCATTTATATTCTGACCAACATTATGAATAAAGCGATATCCATTAAGCTTTTGCTTGCTGCCATATTTGTTTTGAGTTGTCAACAGAGAATCGATGTTTCTTCAGAAAAACCAAAAGTGGAACTGGCCCTCCACCGTTTCTTCAACGCCATCGCCAATTATGATTATCAAGAGCTTAGAAACGCCTGCACGGCCGATTATCAATTGATCGAAGACGGTTCCTTCTGGACGGTGGATACCCTCATCGAGGCGATAAGACCGATGGAAGGCAACGTCAAAATTGTGTACAGCTTTGAAAACATGAATGCCACAATCGAAGGCGGCATCGCTTGGCTCACCTACAAAAACAAGGCGGTGCTCACCTCCAAAGAGGGTGGGGAAAATCTGGAATGGGCGGAAAGCGCCGTATTTAGAAAAGAAAACAACGTTTGGAAAATGGCCTTGTTGCATTCAACCCGACTAAAAACCAAGGAGGAAAAATGAAGCGCAGAGCGTCAGCCGTATGGAAGGGTGGATTGAAGGACGGAAAAGGAACGGTCTCGACCGAAAGCGGCGTGCTTTCGAACAACGCCTATTCCTTTTCCACTCGTTTTGAGAACGAAAAAGGAACCAACCCGGAGGAGCTGATTGCCGCCGCCCATGCCGGCTGCTTTTCAATGGCCCTCTCCGCCGAGTTGGGAAAAGCCGGAATGACCCCGCAATCCATCAGCACCACTGCGACGATTACGCTCGAAATGCTGGAAGGCGGCCCGACGGTTACCGAAAGCCATTTGGAAACAGTGGCCAAAATCCCCGGCGCCAAGAAGGAGGCGTTTGAAGCCGCCGCCAACGCCGCCAAGGCCGGCTGCCCCATTTCCCGGCTTTTGAACACCCGAATCTCGCTGGATGCCAAGCTGGAAAGCTGAAAACGCCCCGTTTGAAACTTTTTTGGGCCAGCGTCTCGTATATAGGATAAAAAGGAGTTGCTATGGCTGAAGTGAAACGGATCAGGGACCAACTCAAACGCGCCTTCGAAAAAGACGCCTGGCACGGCCCGGCGGTTATGGAGGTTTTAAAGGGCGTGACGGCCCAGCAGGCCGCCGCCCGGCCGATTCCCAACGCTCACTCCATCTGGGAAATTGCCCTGCACATTGCCGCTTGGGTGGGCGCTATGAAATCGCGCCTCGAAGGAAAATGGATGGATGAACCGGCCGAAGGGGATTGGCCGATTGTTGAAGACACCAGCCCGGCCGCTTGGGAAAAAACAATAAAACTCCTGAAAACCAGACATGCCGGCCTGCAAAGAGCCATCTCCAAACTTACGGATAAAAAACTGGACAAACCGATTGCCAAGGGGAAATCCACCTTTTATTCCTCCCTGCACGGAATAATTCAGCATGATCTGTACCATGCCGGCCAGTTGGCAGTTCTCAAAAAGGGTGTTTGACGGTGACTGAAATTGAACGCATATCCGAACAGCTTAAACGGGCATTCGAAGGCGGCGCCTGGCACGGTCCTTCCGTCAAGGAAGTGCTGGAAGGGGTCACGGCGGAGAAAGCTGCCGCCCGCCCGCTCCCCGGCGCGCACTCCATCTGGGAGCTCGTCCTGCACATCGCCGTTTGGGAGGATGCCGTAAAACGCTGGGTAAGCGGCGATTCAAAAGACGTGCCCGATGAAGCCAACTGGCCGAAAATAAAGGACACCAGCGAAGCCGCCTGGAAAAAAACGTTGGAAACTTTGGAGAAAGGGCATATGGAATTGCGCCAAACCCTCTCCCGCCTTTCCGATGGCGAACTGGACAAGGTATTGAAGCACCCCAAGCCCACGGTTTATGACCTTTTGCACGGCGCCATCCAGCACGATCTGTATCACGCCGGCCAGATTGCCATTTTGAAGAAAGGAGCAAAATAGATTGCCCGAAAATCTTAAGTTTGCCGGAGTAGGCGATGACGCCGTCCGTGCCAAAACGGGCAAGGGCTGGAAGGAATGGTTTGCGCTTCTGGACAAAGTCGGCGCCCGTAAAATGGAGCATAAAGATGTAGCCCTTTACCTGTACGAAACACACAAGGTGGACGGCTGGTGGTCGCAGATGATTACCGTCGGCTACGAGCAGGCGCGCGGCAAGCGGGAAAAACACCAGCGCGCGGCAGGACATTATGACATCAGCGTAAGCCGCACGCTCGAAGTCCCCGTCTCAAAGGTTTTCAGTGCTTGGCAGAACGAACCCATCCGTAATAAATGGCTAAAGAAAAACGGACTCACTATTCGCAAAGCCACCCCCAACAAGACGATGCGTATTACCTGGGTGGATGATAAAACCAGCTTGGAAGTTTACTTCTACTCCAAGGGGCAGGCCAAAAGCCAAGTGGTCGTCCAGCACAGCAAATTGCCGGATGCAAAGGCCGCCGGCAAAATGAAATCCTACTGGAGCAAAACCTTGGATCGGCTCAAAGCATTTCTGACGGCGTAGATACGCATTGACAAACGCCGCCCCGCTTCGCACTCTGCAAGAAAAAATAATTCTCTGCAAAAAATGTCCCCGCCTGGTGCGCTGGCGGGAAAAAATTGCCAAAGAAAAAGTCGCCCGGTTTAAGGATTGGGACTACTGGGGCAGGCCGGTTCCCAGCTTCGGCGACCCCAACGCCCGGCTTTTGGTGGTTGGCCTTGCCCCCGCCGCCCACGGCGCCAATCGCACCGGGCGAATGTTCACCTCCGACCGCAGCGGATCACTCCTTTACCCAACGCTTTTTAAATTCGGCTTTGCCAATCAGCCCACTTCATACACGCGGGATGACGGTTTGAAATTGCACGATTGCTATATTACCGCCATAGTCCGCTGCGCCCCGCCGCAAAACAAGCCGACCCCCAAGGAGATTGCCAATTGCCATCCGTATCTGCTCGCGGAACTCCAATTTCTTTCCTCCCTGCAGGCAATCGTCGGCTTGGGAAAAGTCGCTTTCGATGCCGTCTTCCGTTCGCTAAAAGAATTGGAAATGACGACCTTTAAAGCCAAACCCGCCTTCGGCCACGGCGTTGCCATTCCGGTAAACCCCAAACTGTATCTTCTCGGCTCCTACCATCCCAGCCAGCAGAACACCTTTACCGGCAAGTTGACGGATGCGATGTTTGAAAGCGTTTTCCGCAAAGCCAAACAACTGCTCGAAAAAGGCAACTGAAATGTCCCCCGATTCAAACCTTGTCGAATACTACGCCAAACGGGCCGCCGAGTATGAGAAGATTTATCTAAAGCCGGAGCGTCAAAAGGATTTATCCTCCCTGCACCACCGTCTGCCGGAAGAGCTCGTCGGAGAAGATATCTTGGAAATCGCCTGTGGTACCGGTTACTGGACGCAAATCGCCGCCCAATCGGCCCAATCGATTCTGGCCACGGATATCAACAATGAAGTCCTGCAAATAGCCCGCGCGAAAACCTACCCGAAAGGAAATGTGGTTTTCGAGAAGCGGGACCTCTTCCAACTTTCCGGTCTTCCCAACCGTTTCAGCGCCGGGCTGGCCGCTTTCTGGTGGTCGCATTTGAAAAAATCCGAAATTGCAGGATTTTTGCGCCATTTTCACCAAGCCCTCGCTCCGAACGCCAAACTGGTCTTTATGGACAACAACTACGTCCCCGGCTCCAGCTTCCCAATAAGCCGAACGGACGAGGAAGGCAACACCTATCAACAAAGAACGCTGGAAAACGGGACGGAGTTTGAAGTTCTAAAAAACTTTCCGAGCGAATCCGACCTTCGCCAAACCGTTGAGGGGCTTGCCAAAGACATTCGTTTCTTTAACCTGACCCACTACTGGCTGCTTTCCTACCGCAAAGCGTAAAAAACCTGTTGCCCCCGCCAAACGGGAGTGCATATATTCCCGCCAGCGTGACCAAAACCACGGAATTCGCGCGCATCTCTGTCAAAAAAGGGGCCGGAAGGTCAAAACCAAAGGACTTCCGAACGAGGAAGCCGTGCTCTCTGCTTTGAGCGCCAACGTAACCGAACCGGGCTTCTATTTCTTTCCCTGGGGTGATAGGGGAGGTTCCAAGGAACAAATGGATGCTTGGGCAGAAAAATACCGCACCAGCCCGGCCGGGATTATGATTTTCAAGCCGCAGGGGGGTGAAATGATGCCTCCGAGCATGCTGATAACCGAACTGGTCACCAACATTCTGGCGGCCCTCATAGCTGCCTTCCTGTTGAGCAGGGCCTTGGGCGGTTTGGCGGGCTTTTCGGAAAGGCGGTCTTTGTGGCGCTCTTCGGCCTTTTCGCCGGAGTGGAAATCGATTTGTCCTATTGGAACTGGTACGGCTTCCCGACCAGCTACACGCTGTCTTACCTCGTGCAGCACGTCGTCGGTTGGTTTTTGGCCGGGTTGGCGCTGGCGTTGTTTCTCAAAAAACCGGCGCCTGCCCCGCAAATGGCCTAAGTCACTCTCTCGACAAGAAGATAAAAGGGGAAAACGAAGGGAAGCGCTGCAAAAGGAGATAATATGCCCCGTGTAATTCATTTCGAAATTTCGGCCGACGACCCCCAGCGGGCGGCCGATTTTTACACCAAAATTTTCGGCTGGGAATTCAAAAAATGGCCCGGCCCGCAGGACTACTGGCTGGTCACCACCGGCCCGAATGAGAAGCCGGGCATCAACGGCGGCCTGTTCAAGCGCCAGGGCCCGGTCGGCCACGTCAACACTATCGATGTGCCGTCAGTGGATGAGTATGCGGAAAAAATCGCCGCCGGCGGCGGCAAAGTGGTGGTTCCGAAGATGGCCATCCCCGGCGTCGGCTGGCTGGTTTACTGTCTGGACACTGAAGGAAGCTTGTTCGGAATATCGCAGGAAGACCGAGCGGTTAAGTAATTCGACTATTTGTGGTACTTCCGCCCGCCTAAAATCGAGAAGGCTCGGTAGAGTTGCTCAACCAATACGACGCGGATGAGGTGATGCGGAAAAGTGAGCGGTGAAAACGACCAGCGCAGGTTGGCTCTCGCCTTGACTTCCTGTGGCAGCCCTTCCGAGCCGCCGACGAGGAAACAAAAGCGCGAAATGCCCTGATTCATCTTGGTTCGAAAGAACTCCGCCAGCCCCTCCGAGGAAAACCGTTCCCCCTCCACATCCAACAGAACGGTAAAACATCTTTTCGGGACTTTTGCTGCGAGCTGCTCCATATCCTTTGGCGACTCCCCGAATTCCCTGATTTCCACCTGCGCGAAGCCGGATAGCAGCTTCCGGTAATGCCGGAACCCCTCCTCTATCCATTTTTCTTTGGCCCGTCCCGCAAGGAAGAGCGAAATCTTCGGCCCCAAATTACTTGTCCGGGCTGATGTGCAGAACCAAGCGGCGGCTGCGGGGCCCGTCGAACTCGCAGAAGAAAACCCCCTGCCACCGGCCTAAAACCAGTTTGCCGTTGGAATATAGCGCGCCGGTGGTTGTGCCAACCAGCGCGGCCTTGACATGCGCATCCGCATTTCCTTCCCGATGCTTCCAGTTCTGTTGATGCGGAACCAGACGGGAAAGACAGTCGGAAATATCCTCAGCCACGGAGGGGTCGGCGTTCTCGTTGATGATGACCCCGGCGGTCGTATGCGGCACAAAAAAGCGGCAAAACCCCGTGCCGGATTGAGGCAAGGCCTTTTCAATCTGGGCGGTGACGTCGATAAGCTCGGTTCTCTTTTGGGAACGGAGCGAAAGTTCCACCGTCATACAAAAAGCGCCTCCACGAAATCCTCCGGGTCAAAAAGCTCCAAATCCTCCAGTTTCTCCCCGACCCCGATGTAGCGGACTTTTACCCCCAGCTCGTTGGCAATGGCCAAAACTATTCCTCCCTTCGCCGTCCCGTCCAGCTTGGTCAGAACGACGCCAGTAACTCCCAAATCCCGGTGAAAGATTTTTGCCTGCGCCAGCCCGTTCTGGCCGACGGTGGCATCCAAAACCAGCCAGACCTCGTGCGGCGCTCCGGCCATCGCCTTGCCGATGACCCGTTTAACTTTTTTCAATTCCTCCATCAAATTGGTTTTGGTATGCAGCCGTCCGGCCGTATCGACAAGGACAACATCGATGCCTCGCTTTTGCGCAGCCGTTACGGCGTCAAAGGCAACCGAGGCCGGATCCTGTCCTGGCGCGGCCTTGATGAATTCAGCGCCGGAGCGTTTGGCCCACTGCTCCAACTGCTCCACGGCCGCCGCGCGAAAGGTATCCGCGGCCGCCACCATGACTCTCTTTCCTTTTGAGGCAAACCGCTGCGCCAGCTTGCCGATGGAAGTGGTCTTCCCCGTGCCGTTGACCCCCAAGACGAGGATGACGAGCGGCTTGTGCAAGAAAATCGATTCCTCAAAATCCCCCGGTTTTCCGTTGGCTACCACGATTTTCTTGAGTTCGTTTTTAAGCAAACCCAACACCTGCTCCCGATCTTTGGCGACGCCCGAACGTTGGGTCTCCTCTTTCAGATGGGATAAAACCCGTTCCGTCGTCGCCACCCCCAAATCGGAGCCGACCAGAATTTCTTCGAGGCGTGAAAGCGTCGCCTCGTCCAACTGACCGACCCCCAGAACCCCGCGGACCTTGCCAAAAAAATTTTGCCGGGTCTTGGCCAACCCGGCTTTCAACTTCTCAAAGGAAAAACCCATTTTAACGGGAAATTTCGGTCACTTCCTGTTCCGCAAACGCCCCCACGGGCAGCCCCTCCAGCCGGACGGAGACGATTTTGGAAATTCCGGTCTTCTCCATCGTCACCCCGTACAGAACGTCCGCCGCCTCCATCGTCCGCTTGTTGTGGGTGATGACGATGAATTGCGTATCGCCGGTGGAGAACTTGCGGATGATGGCCAAAAACCGGTCGATGTTGGCGTCGTCCAACGGCGCGTCGATTTCGTCCAGAATGCAGAAGGGGGAGGGCTTGACCATGTACAAGGAGAAGAGCAGCGAGATGGCCGTAAGCGCCTTCTCCCCTCCGGAAAGCTGCTGGATGGTTACCAGTTTCTTTCCCTTGGGGCGCGCCACGATTCTCAAATCCGGCTCGAGGGGGTCTTCCGTCGACTCCAGTATCAAATCCGCCTGTCCCCCTTCAAAAAGCTCGGAGAAAAGATTTTTAAAATTCTCCCGCGCCTGTTCAAAGGTTTTCATGAAAAGCTCGTGGGCGTTTTTGTTGATTTGTAAAATCGTCCCTTCCAGTTCCGCCTTCGCCTGGGTCAAATCCTCTATTTGCTTTTTCATGAATTCATACCGCTCGGCGGTCTGCGGATACTCGACCAAGGCCTCCATGTTGACGGCCCCGATGTTGCCGATGCTTTTGTCAATCTCCTCCAGCCGGTTTCTAAGCCCGTCTATGGTGACATCGGCGTGGACGGGCTCGTCCGGCAAGTTCTCCAATTTCTGCTGGAAATCCAAGTAAAAACGTGCACAGAGTGATTCCTTGCGCGCCCGCCAATCGGTCTGCGCCAGTTGTTTTTCATGCTTCTGCGAGGACGCTAACTCCAGTTTCCCCGCCACTTCCTTAAGGCTTTTATCCGTGGTTGAGAGTCCGGTGGAAAGCTCGGTAAGCTCACGCGACAACCGTTCCCGGTTCGCATTTAGTTCCGCCAGTCCGGTTCGGATCTCCTCCTCCTCCGAACCAAGCTCCACCACGCGAATGTCAAAGTTTTCATGAATGTCCAAAAGGTCGGCCAGCTTTTTTTGCTTCTCTTCAAGCTGCGCGGCAACCTGCCCCTGTTCCTCCGCCAGCCGCAAAAGCTCCTTTTCCGCCGATTCCAAGTAGGCCAGAACGGAAACCAGCTCCATTCGGTTTTTGGTCAAAGACTCCTGTTTTTCCCGTTCCGCTCTTCCCAATCCTTCCAGCTTCTCATCAAGGGAAGCCAAAAGCTTGGTTTGCCCCTCTTCCCTGCTTTGCAGCCCGGCCAGCTCTTTTTCAAGGCGCGCCAGCGCGCCCCGCGCCTCCTCCCGGCGCAGCGAAAACTCGGAATCGCTTTTATCCGCCGCGCCAACCTTCTCGGCAAGGGAAGCTTCTTCAAAGGTCAACCGTTCAAATTCCCGCCTAAGCCCGGTCTCCTTTTCCGCCAGTTCGCCCCGCGCGGCCGTCCGTTGTTCCAATTCCTTTTTGCCGGCTTCCAGTTGGGAAAGATAGCCGTCAAGGAGAGCGGCAATTCTTGATTTCTCCCTTTCCAACGCTTTAACCTTCTCGTTCAGCCGGTCGAGCTCCGCCTTTCTTCCGACCAAAAGCGCCCCCTTGCTCCCTCCGCCGGCAAAAAACCCGCCCGGCCCCAAAACCTCCCCATCCATGGTGACCAAGGTGATCCCTTCCCCCGCCCGTTCCAAAAGCCGGAACGCCGCCTCCCGGTTCTCGACGATTAAAATATTTGCCAAGGCCCGGCGCACGTAAGTCAGATTCGGCTCCTCCCCCCATACCAAATCGGAGGCCCAGCCGACCGCTCCCGGCCATCCCTCCGCATCCGGCTCCACTAATTCCTCTTTCGGCAGCACCAAAAAGCGCGCCCGGCCCATCTTTTTCTCCTTCAAATATTCGGCCGCCCGCACCGCCGCGTCCCAATCGGTTGCGACCACCGCCTGCGCCCGGTCACCGAGCGCGGCTTCCATCGGCCCTAAATATTGCTCGTCGGCCGAAATCAGATTGGCCAAGCCCTCAACCAGGCCCGGAAATTCCTTCTTCCGGGACAAAATCTCCTTCGTCGCCGGCTCGTATCCGCCGAAGCTTTTTTCCAGTTCCTCCAAAACCGAAATCCGTCCCCCCAATTCGGAGGTTTGGTTTTCCAAATTCTGCTTCTCGGCGGCAAGCGTTTCCTTTTCTGCCGCCAGCGCGGTAAGCTTTTGCTCCATCTCGCTGATTTCGGCATTCAAACCGGCAAGCTCGCCCGAGGCCGCCGTCAGCTGTGTTTCGAATTTCCTCTTTTCCAGCGCTTTTGCGGCAAATTCCTCCCCCAGCTTCCGTTTCTCGGCGGAAAGCGATTCCAAGGCCGACTCCAGTTCCCCCGCTTTCGATTCCCAAACCCTCTTTTCCGATTCCAGCTCCGACCGGCGGGAACGCAGGGCTTCCTGTTCGACCGCCAACGCCTGCTTTTTATCTGCAAGCTCCGCCAAACGTGTCGAAAGGGAACTCAATTCCCCCTCGGCGGAAGTGACGGACTGCTCCAATTCCAGTTTGGACGCCGCCAGTCTTTCTTTTTCCTTGCCAAGATTTTCTACTGCTTCGGTGATGGCCCCCTGCCGTTCGGCAAGCCGTGCCAGCTCACCGTCCAACTCCGTTTTCCGCTCGGCAAAGTTCTCGTTCTCCTTCAAGAGCAGTGCCCGCCGCCCTTCCAGCTCCACCAACTGCCGGTCGAGTGCGGCAAGCTCCTCTTCCACCCGCCGCTTCTCCCCCTCCTTTTCCAGTTGTTTGAGCGACAGGTTTTCCTTTTCCAGCTCCAAAGTCCGCTTCCGGGCGGAAAGTTCTGCCTCCTCGATTTCCAAGGCCTGCACGGCAAGCTCCGCTTTTTCCTCCCCCGTTTTCAAATCCCGGTATTCCAGCGAGGCCAGCCGCATTTTCAAAGTCCGCTTTTCGTCATCAAGGTTTTTGAAGCGTTCCGCTTTTTTCACCTGCCGTTTGAGGGAGTTGTACTGCTTTTCGATTTCGGAGAACAAATCGTTCAAGCGGACCAAATCCGTCTCCGTGGCGGAAAGTTTCCGCTCCGCCGCCCGCCGCCGCAGTTTGTACTTCGCCACCCCTGCGGCCTCCTCGAAAAGCCCCAGCCGGTCCTCCGGTTTTTCGGAAAGCAGGGCGTCTATCATTGTCTGCTGAAAGACGGCGTAGGCGTGCGACCCCATCCCGGTGTCCAAAAAGAGTTCGACGATATCCTTGAGCCGGCAGGGAACGCGGTTTAAGAGATATTCGCTCTCGCCGGAGCGGAAAAGCCGCCGGGTGACGACCACTTCGGAATACTCGACCGGCAGAATCCCCCGGTTGTTTTCGACGGTGAGGGAAACTTCCGCCATCCCCACCGGGCTGACCCCGGGGGCGCCGTTGAAAATCACCTCATCCATCCGCCCGCCGCGCAGAAGGGTCGGACGCTGCTCCCCCATTACCCATCGAATGGCGTCCAGAATGTTCGTTTTGCCGCAGCCGTTCGGCCCCACGATGCCGGTTATGCCCGGGCCAAAGCGCACTTCCGTCCGCTCGGGGAAGGATTTGAATCCTACGATTTCAAGGCGGGATAAAAACAAATAACTCTCCTTTACGGGTTGGCGGCCGAGTCGATCAGGGCCGGATAATTTTCGTGCGTCAGTTCAAAATTGATCAAGGTCGCCCGTTCCCGCCCCAGCTTTTTCAGACGGTGTCCGTTAATCCAGAGATCGGCCGCCCGCGCCCGTCCGAGCGACAGCCGCAGTTTCTTCTCCGCGGCAAACGCCTTGCTTTCCCCGGGCTTAAGTTCCGCTTCAAGCACCATTTTGCCGTCCGTCCAAATCCGCACCCAGTTGGTTTCCGCCGTTTCCAGTTTCAAATGCAAACTCTCCGGCTCCGGCGGTGCGGCCGGCGCTTGCGGGATGAAGGAGTCTGCCGATTGGGAAGGCACCAGGTTCGGAATCACCTCCGGCTCCGGTGCGGCGGCCGGCTCCGGCTCCCGGCGGATGAAAATCAAAACCCCCACCAAAATCACGGTCAAAAACCCGAGCGCGTAAATCCCCCGCTTTAGGAAAGGGGATCTCCGTTCGTCCTCCGGCCGCACCTTGAGTTCCAGCGTGTTTTGAATCTCCTTGAACTGCCGCCCCAGCTCCTCCACGTTGATTCCCACCAAATCGGCGTAGGTGCGGATAAAAAGCCGTTCGTACACCTTCCCCGGCAGGGCGTCCAGCCGGTCCTCCTCAAGGGCCGAAAGATAGCGCAGCGGAATGCGCGTTTTTTCCGCCATCTCCTCGAGGGCAATCCCCCGTTCCTCCCGTTTGGAGCGCAAAAAAGCGCCAAGCGTTGTCGTCATAGCACCTTTTTAATGAGCTCCAAAAGCTTGACCCGCGGCAGCCCCACCACGTTGTCGAGGGGACCTTTGATTTTTTCCACCAAAAAACTCCCCATTCCCTGAATCCCGTATGCTCCGGCCTTATCCATCCCCTCCCGCGATTCGATGTAAGCTTGCATTTGCTCTGGCACCACCTCGTGAAAAAAAACGTCCGTCTTCTCCACGCCGCTCGCTTTTTTTCCGGAGGAAGCAAAAACGGCAACACCGGTGTAAACGGTGTGCTTTTTTCCCTGCAGTTCGGCAAGGAAAAGAGACGCCTCTTTCTTTGTTCGCGGCTTGCCGAAAATTTTTTTCCCCAGGACTACGATAGTGTCGGCCCCAATGACGATATCCCCGCCCGTTTTTTTTAAAACGTCCGCTCCCTTCCGCTCCGCCAGTTCGGCGGCCAGACCGGGCGGATTGGCGGACTCGATAATTCCGTCCTCCTCCGCCACCTCGCTGGGAAAAACGGTAAAAGGAATTTCTAACTGCCGAAGAAGGGTTTTGCGCCGGGGGGAGGCGGAAGCCAGAACGACCTTCCTTTCACCGAGCCGCACGGCCAGTTCCCGCCATTCCCGTTGCTGCGGTATTTCGGTGAGCAGTTGTGCCAGTGACATCCTATTTTTTTTCACTCTCCAAAATAATTGTAACCGGCCCCCAATTGACGAGTTCAACGGCCATCTTGGCCCCGAATATCCCTTCCTTGACCGCAATCGCCTCTTTTTTCAGCGTCTCCACGAAATGGCGGTACAATTTTTCCGCCCCGGCCGGCTCCATCGCAGAGGTGAATCCGGGACGGTTTCCTTTCTGCGCGTCGGCATACAGGGTGAACTGCGAAACGGCAAGCGCTTCTCCTTTAACATCCTTTACGGACAAATTCATCTTTCCCGCTTCGTCTTCAAAAATGCGCAAATTCGCAGTCTTGTGCGCCATCCACTCCGCCTCTTTCGCCGTGTCGCCTTGACCCGCACCCAGAAAAACGAGCAGACCCGGCCCCGTTTCGGCCACCCGCTTTTCTCCAACGGCGACCGAAGCCCGCAAAACCCGTTGAATCACGGCTCGCACCACCCCAAATTAAACCCAACTTAATGGTATGTCAAACTATTTCAGCACAATATGTTGCGTCTTGCCTCCCACTTGAATACGGTCTATGCTTTCCGGAAAAGCATGGCTGACGGCTAAATCCTGGGCGTTTCTCCGGAAAGCAAAAACCGGGCATCCTTGATCAGGTCGCTTTTAGGGTACCGTGCCATCAAATCGTCAAAATGCGTCTTCGCTTTTTCTTTATTCCCCAAAAACTCGTTTTCAATGTATCCCATCAAAAAAAGTGCCCGGTCATTTTTCGGGTGGTTGGGATATTTTTTCAAAATCGTGTCGTAAATCACCAACGCCGAATCAAATTTCGCCTGGTTCATGGCAATCTGTCCTTGCGTGTAAAGGTCCTGAACCTCCGCCTCGTCATTTTTTTTGGCGCAGCCAAAAGCCAGCGTTAGAATTGCAAAAGCAAGCGTCACCTTTTTCATCGCGTCGTTTTAACAACCTCCTCCTTCGGTAAAACGTTTTTCACCACTTCCAAAACCTGCTCGTACCGCCCGAACGACGGCATCAAATACGTGCCCGCGACCAAATCCTTCACTTCCTCCAAAAATACGCGCGCCATCTCAATGCCGACTTCCGGCCCTTTGTCCTTTGCCTCCCGCATCTCCCGCCGGGCCGGCTCCGGAATGGTTATACCCGGAACCTCGTTGTGCAGAAACTCGGCGTGCCGCGAACTCTGCAAGGGCAAAATCCCCAGAAGAATGGGAATTCTCACCCCTTTGACCCGCTTCAAAAATTCTTCCAAAACCCGCCGGTCATACAACGGCTGGGTGAAAACGAACTGTGCACCGGCTTCTAACTTTTGATGGAACCGCTCCACCTCCCGTTCCATATCCTCGGCCGTGGGATTGACGCCGCAGCCGATGAAGAACTCAGTGGGATTGCCAATGGAGTTTCCGTTCCAGTCCGCCCCGGTGTTCAGCTTGGTCAAAACCTTCAAGAGACCGACCGAATCGATGTCAAAAACCCCCGTGGCATGGGGATAATCCCCGACCGTGGGAGGATCGCCGGTAATGGCCAAAACGTTGCGAATGCCCAAGGCGTGCGCCCCCAATAAATCGGACTGAATCCCCATCAAATTCCGGTCACGGGTGGTGAAGTGAATCACGACGTCAATCCCCACCTGCTGGTGCACCATATAGGCGACTGAAAGGCATCCCATCCGCACCCGCGCCATCGGCGAATCCCCGATGTTCACGCAGTCCACGCCCGCTTCTTTAATCCGCGCCGCCGCCTTCAAAAGTTTTTCCGGATTAATCCCCCGCGGCGGGTCCAGCTCCACCGAGATGACAAACTTTTTACCCAGCTTTGCCGCCAGCCCCGTCGGCCGCCCGGGCATAAACTCCCGTTTCTCCTCCTCCGCGGGAAAAGAGATAACCTCCACCGTCTCCGGCAAAACTTTCCTTTCCGCAAAATGAACCAAGGCCTCCGCCATCGCTTCCGTATGTGCCGGCGTGGTGCCGCAGCAGCCGCCCACGAGGGTGACTCCCGTCGCCAGAAAGTAGCGTGTGTATTCGGCGAAGTACTCCGGCGGCGTGGAATAAACGAACCGCCCGGAAACCAGCCGCGGCAGCCCGGCGTTCGGCTGGGCAGAAACATATTTCTTCGTCTCGTGCGCCATTTGCGAAACCACCGCCAAAACCCCCTGCGGCCCCACCGAGCAGTTCGCGCCAATGACTTCCACCGGCAGGTTGGAAAGAAATTTCGTTGCTTCGGCTGGGCCGGTGCCGGTGGTGGTTTTTCCCTCTTCCGTGAAACTCATCTGCGCGATTATGGGAAGTTGAGAAAGCGACCGGATGGCCAAAACGGCCTGCTCCACCTCTTTCAAATCACTCTGCGTTTCAACGATAAATAGGTCAACTCCCCCTTCCAAAAGCCCCTCCGCCTGCTCCTTGAATGCGTCAAATGCCTCTTTCTCCCTGATTTTTCCGATGGGATACAGCGGTTTTCCAAGCGGCCCCATGGCCCCCGCCACGAAAACCGATTTCCCCTCGATCTCCCGCGCATCCCGGGCGATTTTTGCCCCCTGCCGGTTGATTTTTACCGTCTGCTTCTCCAATCCATATGTCGAGAGCCGGTACCGGTTGGCGCCAAACGTGTTGGTCTCGATGATTTCCGCCCCTGCCTTGATGTACGCCCGGTGAATATCGGCGATGAGTTCCGGATGGGAGATGTTCAGCTCGTCAAAACAGCGCTCAAAAGATACTCCTTTTTGATAGAGCATCGTCCCCATTGCCCCGTCGCAGAGGATGGGCCCTTTTTTCAGCCGTTCTAAGAAGGGGTTTTCCATCTATTTGGGAGAGGTAACGGGAAAATTCGCTAGCGTCCAGTCGAAAAGAAACGGCCCGAAATCTTTTTGTTCCGTAAAAAGCCCCGTCCCGTGCTCTTTCCCTTCGTACATTTTAAGCATGGCGTTTTCCCCTATTTTGCTTGCCAGTTTTCGTGAACTCAAAGCTGAATAGCCGTCCTTTTCCGCCGCTACGATGAGGGCCGGCCGGTGGCCCCAGGAAACAACCGCATCCGCCGGGGTAATCCCCTTGTAATCCATCCCCGGCGACAAAAGCGCCACCGCCCTCACTTCCGGATGGCCGGCGCCATACACCAAGGCCACGTTCGCCCCGATGGAGGCCCCATAGATGGCCACCCGGCTGACGTCCGCCTTCTTTTGCTTGGACAAAGCAGCCAATACGGCGTCCAAATCCGTGACCATCCGTGCAAAATCAAAATTGGTGAATTTCAAAAAACTCCGTTTCTTCTTCCCCTGCCAGACCGACTCGCCGTGCCCCCGCTGGTCCAAGGCCAGAACGGCGTATCCGGCGGCCGAAATTTTTTTGGGAAAGTCCCCCCAACTTTTCCGGTCGCTGGCCATCTTCGGCAACAAAATCACCACCGGCCGCGCCTCCTTGACTCCATCCGGCAAGTACAAAGTTCCTTTGAGCACCAGCCCGTCATCCGCCTTGGCGCTGAAAGGAAGGGAGGCGCTAAAACATTCCGACCCGGCTAAAGCCACAAGACAGACAAAGAATAGAAGAAAACTTGTCTTTCTCACGGAAATAAAATACGTTTGAAAGGGCAAATCTGCCAAGCTATTTCTTGCGGTAAACGACCTTCCCGTCCATAACCGTCATCACCACCGAGGTAGCCAACACCTCTCGCGGCGGGATGCTGAAGATATCCTTATCCAGCACTACCAAATCCGCCAGCTTCCCAGTCGTTATCGAACCCAGCTCCTTTTCCCGAAAATCGGCGTAAGCCGAACCGAGCGTGTATGCCCGCACCGCCTCTTCCATCGTCAGCCGCTGCTCGGGAAACCATCCCCCCTCCGGCTGCCCGGTTTCAAGGTCTTGGCGGGTGACGGCGGCATAAAGCCCCCCCATCGGATTGAGCGGCTCCACCACCCAGTCCGTGCCGAAGGCCAAGGAGACCCCGGCATTTAGAAACGACCGCCAGACATACGCCCCCTTGCACCGCTCCTTCCCCGCCCTCGCCTCCGCCCAGCGCATGTCCGACGTGCAGTGCGTCGGCTGCATGGAAGCAATTATTCCCAGTTCCTTGAAGGCCGGTATATCCTGCAAGCGTACTAACTGGCAATGCTCAATCCGATGCCGCCTTTCCCGCGGCTGGTTTTGCAAAATCGCCTGCGAGTACGCCAAAAGCGCAACAAAATTCCCGCTGTCCCCGATGGCGTGGATGCCGATTTGAAATCCCATCGAATCGGCCGTAAACACCAGCCGCTCCAATTCCTTCTGGGTGTACTGCGCAATCCCGTTTGTTGTGGAATCGTCCGAATACGGCCGGAAAAGCAAAGCCGTCCGCGACCCCATCGAGCCGTCGATGTACCCTTTTAATATTCCCAGCCGGAGAATGGAAGAATAGGTCGGAAAAACATTTCGCAACTTCGCCAGCCGCTCCGGGTATTTGGCCGAATCAAGGGGAATCCAAGTCGAAATCCGCGCCGTCAGCCCCCCTTCGTTCAACAATTCCTTGTAAACAGAAATCACCCCCGGATACGTCCCCTCGCTCTCTTCCTGTAGGGATGTTACACCAAATTTACGCGCCTCTTCCAGCCCCTTCTCAATCGCTTGCCGCAATTCCGCCGGAGATGGCTTGGGAATTACACGCGTCACCAACTCCGTGGCATTCTCCTTCAGAACCCCGGTCGGCTGGCCGGTTTCGTCACGAGCAATTTCCCCGCCCGCCGGGTTTGGCGTTTCTTTAGTGATGTTGGCCAGCTTCAAGGCTGCCGAGTTGACCCACGAGGAATGCCCGTCCACCCGCCGCAGATAAACCGGCGTATTCGGCGCCACATCATCCAACATCTCTTTCGTAGGCCACGCTCCGTTGTTGAAAAGGGTCTGGTCCCATCCCCGCCCCTGCACCCAAGCCCCCTTCGGCGCCCGCTGGACCGCCTCGCGAACTTTTTCCTGAATTTCTTCGAGCGTTTTAACGCCGAGCAAATTCACCCGTATAAGCTGAAAACCGCCGTTTAAAAGATGGCAATGGGCGTCGTTGAACCCGGGTAAGAGCAGCTTGCCTTGAAGGTCTATCACTTCCGTTTTCGGCCCCACCCACTTTTCCACATCGGAATTGGAACCGACGAAAACGATTTTATTTCCCGCAACGGCGGCCGCCTCCGCCCGTGGCTGGGTGTCATCAACCGTGACGACTTTCCCGTTTTGAAAAACCAAATCCGCCGGCTGGGCGAAACCGGAAGCGGCACAAAAAAGAATAGTGAGAAGAACCACACCCGCTTTGGTTTTGCTAATTTTCAATCTCAAATCTCTATTCTCGGCCTTACGTGCAAAGTGTCCCGCTGTCCAGAAACACTTTGTTCAAAAGCAAAACCACGTCCGCCGGCGTAAGAAATCCGTCACAGTTCACGTCCCCTTCCGCCGCTCCCGCCGGAGGAATCTGATTCAGGAATACGAGATTCAGCTCCAGAACGACGTCGGACGGCGTCAAAAACCCGTCGTTGTTCAAATCCCCCCGCGTGGTGGCTGGCGGCCCGCCGGAGGTTTGATAGACAACCGAAAAGTAATCATCCGTGACCGGGTTGCCGGTCGGCGTCATCCTGGAAATGGAGGTAACTGTCGGCGTCCCGTTCGGAATCGTCACCGTATCCTCCGGTATCCACTCCCAGTTCCCTTTCGAGGTCAAACTGGCGTTGAAGTTCCGGCTGATGCGCACGCCGGAATGATTTTTGACGTGCCAGTTCACCGCCGCCGTGTTCTTGCTCCAAAGTGTAAAAAATACCCGGTGGCCGAAGTTGACCACCGTCCCCGGCTGCAAGACCGAATCCTCGGGAGGGGTGAAATCCACGCCGAAGATGGTGTCGGCTACAAAGTAGTGCAGGGGGACGATAATCGTGTCGTCCGGTTGATAAATAACCCGGATTTTGCCCGTGTACTCCCCCACCGGCACGTTGGAGCGGTCGGTAAAAATCAAAACCGATTGCACGCTTTGCGGTGGAATGGTCCCGGAAGAAGGGGAAGCCGTCGTGCCGGGCAGGTTCTCCAAAGTGATGACGTAGGAGACGGACGTAAAACGGGTATTTATCAAATCCAAAAAAGCCCCTTCAACCAAGTACCCGAAATCCCAGCCGACCACCGTGGTCTCCGACGCGGCGATGGAACCGTGCGAATAAGGCACCTCGAGCCGAGGTCCTTGCGGGCTTATTTTAGTAACTGTGGCGTATACTGGTAAAGCGTAGAAAACTGTGAGAAGCAAAAGTGAACCAAAAACCCCTCTCTTCCGAATCCATTCGGCCTTTGGCGACATAGGCACCTCCGTTTTCCTACCTATTATACGCCGCCTTCCAAAATCGTGTCAAGGAAATAAGAAAATCAAAGCAAGATTATTTACTGGCCTTCAATGCGGTCGTAAAGCGGATGAGCGCGTCGACCCCCTTCTGCAAGCTGGCGTTCAGCTTGGGGTCGATTAAATTTCCGGCGTCGTCGAAGGCCTTGTCGGCATAGGGGACGGTAACCTGCTCCGAAATGGCCAAAACGCCGAGCGTGACCAAGACCTGCCGCAAGTGCAAAACGGAACGCGTGCCGCCAAAGTGCCCGTTGGAGGCGGCGGTGATTAAGGCCGTTTTTCCGCGGAAGGGATTGGAAGGCGGCCGTGAGGCCCAGTCAATGGCATTCTTGAAAGTTCCCGGAATCGACCAGTTGTATTCCGGCGTGGCAATGAGTAACCCGTCCGCAGCGGCTATCCGTTCTTTCAATTTGACGACGCCGGCGGGCAGTCCTTTTGCCTCCAAATCGCCGTCATAAGGGGGTATATCGAATTCTTTTAAATCACCAATATCGACAACGGCGTCCTTTATCTTGTGCACGGCGGCGGCCAAAAGCTTCCGGTTGTACGACCCCGCCCGCAAAGCCCCGGCCACGGCAAAAATCTTTATCGGTTCCATATCCATTCGATTATAACAGAAAAAGGTTCCATCCGAGATGCGGGGAGACGGTGCAACGCTGTTTTCTTTTGGGTAATCCGGAGCCCCCGCTCCGGAGTCCCTTACAAATTAAAACCGGACTCCCCGCTTTCTTGCCCTCCCCTGGAGGGGAGGGGTGGAAGTGGGGTCAACTACTCCCGGTAAGGAAAAATCAAACCGCCTTCAGCGCTTCCACCAGCTTGGCCACCGCCCCCTTGGCGTCGCCAAAAAGCATGAAGGTCTTGGGGTCGTAGTACAGTTGGTTGTCGATGCCGGCAAAGCCCGGATTCAAACTCCGCTTGATGACGATGATATGCTTCGATTTGTCGGCGTCCAGAATCGGCATCCCGTAAATCGGGCTGGATTTATCGTAACGGGCGGCCGGATTCACCACGTCGTTGGCCCCGATTACCAAGGCCACGTCGCACCGCTCGAACTCCGGATTGATCTGGTCCAAGTCGAAAAGCTGGTCGTAGGGCACGTTCGCCTCCGCCAAAAGCACGTTCATATGCCCCGGCATCCGCCCGGCAACCGGGTGCACGGCGTATTTCACTTCCACCCCGCGGGCCGCAAGTATATCCGCCATCTCCCGTACGACGTGCTGGGCCTGCGCCACGGCCATCCCGTAGCCCGGAATGATGATGAGGGATTGAATGTTGCCGAGCAAAACCGCCGCATCCTCGGGCGTTATCTCCCGCGCCGTTTTGGCCGCTTCCCCGGCCGCTGCCGCCCCCGGCGTTGCCACGGGACCCGCCCCCACCCCGGCAAAAAGCACGTTGGCCAGCGAGCGGTTCATGGCCTTGCACATAAGAACGGTCAGAAGCGTTCCGGAAGCGCCGACCAAAGTCCCGCTGATGATGAGCGCCGGCTGCTTGAGCGCAAACCCCGTGGCCGCCACCGCGAGACCGGTAAAGGAGTTCAAAAGGGATATCACCACCGGCATGTCCGCCCCGCCGATGGGGATGACCATCAGAACGCCAAAAACGAGGGAACCCGCCAGAAACAAAAGAAAAGCCGTTTCTCCGCCCCCTGCCGCAATCCAGATGATGTTGGCAATTAAAGCGAAGAACAAAAGGGCGTTGAAAATTTTCTGGAAAGTCGAGGTGACGGCCCGCTCGGAGATAATCCCCTGCAGCTTGCCAAAGGCAACCAAAGAACCGGAAAAGGAAATGGAGCCAATGATGCAGCCGAAAATCGTAGAGCCGAAACCGACCGGGTCTGTGGTATGTCCGCCCACGAACTCGACCGTGGAAATCAAAGCCGCTGCCCCGCCGCCGCAGCCGTTCAGCAAGGCCACCATCTGCGGCATATTGGTGATGGCCACCATCCGCGCCCCGACCGTGCCCAAAAGCCCGCCGATTGCAATGCCGGCGATTATGAGCATCCCCCGCGCAGGCGAACCCCCGCTCCAGAGAAAGATGAAAGTCGCCACGAGGGCGAACGCCATCCCCAAAATCGCCAAAAAATTCCCCCGGCGCGCCTTGGCCGGATGGCTCAAGAATTTCAGGCCGATGATGAAAAGGAAGGCGGACGTTAGATAGGCGAGATCGGAAAGAACTTTGGCGTCCATTATTTTTTCGCCGCCGGTTTCTTCGCCTTAAACATTTCCAGCATCCGGTCGGTCACCACGAACCCGCCGAATAGATTGGCCGCCCCGAGGACAACCGCCGCAAATCCAAGCCAGACCAAAAGCGGCTCCTGCGCCTCGGCCAAAACGAGCATCCCGCCCAACATTACGATGCCGTGGATGGCGTTCGTGCCGGACATCAAGGGGGTGTGCAGAACCACCGGCACCTTGGAGATGACCTCGAACCCGACAAAAACCGCCAGAAGAAAAATGTAAACTTCGTATAGAATATCCATTACACCTTCCCCGCCGCGACCGCCTCCGAGCGTGTGATGCAGCTGTCCCGGATGATGTCGTCCTCAAAATTCAAATTGAGCTTTCCTTCCTTCGTAAGCATAAGCTGGATGAGCGCCAAAACGTTGCGCGAGTACATCTGGCTGGCATGAAAAGGAAGCGAGGCGGGGACGTTCACCGGCCCCATAATCAAAACGTTATGCTTGTGCACATCTTTTCCCGCTTCGGTCAGCTCGCAGTTGCCGCCGGTTTCCGCCGCCAAATCAACAATGACCGAGCCGGGTTTCATATCCTTGACCATTGCTTCGGTGATGAGCAGGGGAGCTTTTTTCCCCGGAATGGCGGCCGTGGTGATGACCACGTCCGCTTTTTTTAAACTGACGGCGATAAGCTCCCGCTCTTTTTTCTGGTGCTCTTCCGAAAGCTCCTTGGCGTATCCCCCGGCGGCGACCGCCTCCTCGGCCAAAAGCTCCAGCCCGATAAACTTCGCCCCCAAACTTTGCACTTCTTCCTTGACGGCCGGCCGCACGTCAAATGCTTCGACGACGGCACCCAACCGCCGGCAGGTGGCTATCGCCTGCAAACCGGCGACTCCGGCGCCAAGGATGAAAACGTTGGATGGCGCAATCGTCCCCGCCGCCGTCATCATTAAAGGAAAGAATTTCCCCAAATGCCCCGCCCCCCATAAAGCTGCCTTGTAACCAGCAATGGAGGCCATCGAGGAAAGCGCATCCATTTTCTGCGCCCGCGAGGTGCGCGGAATCATCTCCATCGAAAAGGCGGTGACCCGTCGCGCCGCCAGTTTTTTGACCGCCTCCGAATTTTTGTTCCGCCCCAAAAAGCTGATGTAAACCGCCCCTTCCGGAATCAAATCCGCCTCGTGCCCGCCGGCCTCGGAACTCGACATCACCTCTCGGACTTTCGCCACCAGCTCCGCCTTGGCATAAACTTCCCGCGCACTGGCAACGACCGTCGCCCCGGCTTCTTGATAGGCCTTGTCCGTGAAATGCGCCCGCATCCCGGCCCCGGATTGGACAAAAACCTCCTGCCCGGCTTTCACCAGCTTGGCGGCGGATTCGGGAATAAGGGCAACCCGGGTTTCTCCGGGGGCAGTTTCGAGCGGCACGGCGATACGCATAAGAGCCGGCTAATATAATCAGAAAGTCCATTGACGCAACTGAAAAATCGAAAAAACTTATATCCCCTAAACCGCAGCCAGCCAACTTTCGGGCCGACAACCCCTTGCGCAACCCGAAAATACACCTATGACGCGCCGCAAATTTACAGGCGGCATTCGTCTTAGGTTTTGAATAGAAGATTCTACAACAGTATTACCGTCTCTTACGCGGCCGTACCAGCCGTGCTTTCACAGGCATTGGTAATTTTTCTTGCTAGTCCGAGGTACGCTTTCGTAAAACCTCTTCCCAGTGTTGTCGCTCCTCCTCTCGGCCATACTTAGCCGTGAGATACGACAGTCTAGAAAAATAGCCCGTAAAGATGGCGATGCCCGTTATACCTAGCCAGAGTGGCCAACCTGCCAGATGGAAGCCGTATAGCGCTTGTACAACCACCAAAGTGGGGAAAGGCGCAGCCGCAATGGCCCGATTCACAAAACTTTTATCAAACGGATGGTCGGCACTGTACGTCTCCCAATTTAGACCGGGAACTTTTTGCTCGACGAAAACTTCCAAGTATGCCGCCGTTCTCTTGACCGCGCGAAGATGCCGGATCTCGTCATACCAAAGGTACAAAACAATCAGGGAGGAAAGGATAAGTAGCCACGGAAATTTGTATTGATGACCAAAGGTCATCGCAGCTACGCTCAGAACCATTGCAATCTGCAGGCTCTTTGTGCCATGCTCCAAATACATTCGGATCTCTGCCCTTAGCTGGTTATACTCATCGATGTAACCCTCAAGCGTCTGCTTCATTTACGATTTCCCCTCCTCCGCAATAACATATTGTATATGAACTGCGGACGATAAGCAGTGTAGGTGCCCCCTGCGCTATCGGAGCCGGGACACCATCTCTTCACCATTCTTCGCCTCAAGGATTCCATAAGGAAAATTCTCTTCAATTTGAAAGTCTCGGATTAAATACATAATCCAAATGTATGCGACATCAATCGGTGTGGGCGTAGTGGAGCTATACGGAGTCGGGAATGAGGAACACCCAAGTCTGATCATGATGGTATGCCACAAACATGTGTGACCGAATCCAAAAACATGAATCGCCTCGTGCATAATGATACGAGGATTTGCGAAGACTTGCACTGAATTCACTTCGAATTGCCCACCTATGATTCTGTCCACCGCCACATTGGGGCTGGCGCAGGCCCGGCATCCGGTCGTGTCCACGATGATTCTAACTCCACGAGCACTGGAAGGCAGTTCATCAATGTTGGCTGGCGCGAAAAGGGCTCCCATCCCAAGGTAAGCGTGTAAACTGTCGATGCTTGTCCAGAAGGCAACAGAGTCTGTGGTTGTGATCGGCATGTTAGATTTCTCTCTATCGAACGCGGTCTTAAGTGGACGATCAAGGCGAACAACACTCTGTTCCCTCAGATAAAAGGGTTCAACGTTTATCGGCTCTGGGTTGATCGGGTCTTTCTGGAAAGCTTCACTCATGGTTGTGGCGACGTTACTACCTGCGTGAATGCCGTTTGTTACTAGCCACTGGTATGGGACCAAGACAAAATTGAGGCGCATTTGTCCCACGAGATTCATAACTTCAGCGCTACTCGTTTTGATATAGCTCGGATGGAATTCTCTTAAACTTGGATCCTTTGCGTCTAGGTATAATTCCACGGAGTCAAATCGCAGCAGTTCAGTTGAAAGTGAGAACTGGCCGCCTTGAACATCGACGGAATCTACAGTTGCGCCTGCACGGACGAAGAATCGGAGACCGGTTGGGTCAACAAATCCTGACGGTTTCAAGCCAACAACTCGACCTTGAATCGTCGGAGCTGTCTCCACCTTGAAACTGACACTTATCATCTGCGGACTATTCGATGCCACGCCGGACGTGACCGGGACGGTCGCCGTATAGCTACCAGCCGACAGCCCTGAAAGGTTTGACATCAACGTAAGTGTCGTCGGTGCTGTCGTGCCGCTCAGCACCGCCGTCAGCCACTCGCTCGCTCCGGCACCGTAGCTAATGGTGCCGACCGTCAGCCCGGTCAACGACCCGCCACCGCCGTTGGTGACATTCACGATCTTGGCCGCCGGGTTCGCTGTCCCAATCGTGTCGGTGAAAGTCACTGATGTCGGGTTAAATGCGATGGTCGGCGATTGGTCCACAACCTGAAAGGTGACGCTTACCGTCTGCGGACTGTTTGATGCCACGCCAGAGGTGACCGGGACGGTCGCCGTGTAGCCCCCGGCCGACAACCCTGAAAGACTTGCCGTTAGCGTCAACGTAGTCGGCGCACTCGTGCCGCTCAAACCGGCCGATAGCCACCCGCTCGCTCCGGCACCATACGTGATGGAACCCACCGCTAACCCGGTCAACGACCCACCACCGCCGTTGGTGACATCCACGGTCTTGGCCGCCGGGCTCGACGTCCCAATCGTGTCGGTGAAAGTCACTGATGTCGGGTTAAATGCGATGGTCGGATTTGCACTTGTCATTCCGACCGCCTTATTGGAAAGTCCCGACCAGTTCGGCACTTCGTCTGCTGTCTTGAGCAGGAAATAATAGGTCGTAGTCGGAGAAAGTCCGCCAACGGTAAAACTCTCCGTTTGTCCTGCAGCTTTCGGCGTTGGCTCTCCGATGACCTGCGCCATCACTTCCCAAGTCGCACTAACACTCTTAGAGAATCGAATATCATACCGCGATGCAGTTCCCGTCATCCCGTCGTCTCCGGGGGCTGTCCAAGTCAGCCGTAGGCTCGTGTCCGTCGGCGAGTCAGCAGATAAGTTCGTCACCGCAGAGGGCACATTCCTTTCGGGGCCGGTCGGCCGTTTGCTGTTGCAACCGTTCAAAATGAAGCCGAGAATCACGACCGTGCCTATCGTGCACTGAAGTCGCCTGCCCATGATATAAAGTATAGCATCTTTCGCCCCTCTTGCCAACACGACCTCTATTTCCCATGCTGTTTACCTACATTGGCTCGGAAAATTAATTAGTACCCGGATCCCCACCGGGAAGGTCTGAAAATATTAAGGGAAAACCTCAAGCCCGATAAGCAGTTGGCCGACCCATCTAAATGGGGATTGTAGGTCGTCATCCGCTTCGGCTTGAATATGGAAGCCGTTTCGATTATCTTGAAAATTGTAGGATGGAGGCCTTTCAGGAAAAAGCGGATACTTAACTCCGCCCCCAGGACCGGCACTTTCCCATCATTCCTGTTGTTAAGAGAAGGGATGGAAAAGAACCGGCAGCAGTTATAGATAGTCGAATGAAACCAACCGATACCAAAAATCCGGACTATTACCACAAAGTCGTTGATTGCCAGTGGGCCTGCCCGGCCCATACCAACGTGCCGGAATACATCCGGCTGATTGCCCAGGGGCGCTACACGGACAGCTATATGCTGAACCGGGAATCCAACGTCTTCCCCGGCATTCTGGGAAGAACCTGCGACCGCCCCTGCGAACCCGCCTGCCGAAGAGGAAGGCTGGAAAACGACAAACCGGTGGCGATTTGCCGCTTGAAACGTGTCGCCGCCGACCTGAAAGGGGAAATCGGCCACCTGCTCCCCAAAGCCCCCAAAAAGAAAAACGGCAAACGGGTCGCTTTGATTGGCGCCGGCCCGGCTTCGCTGACCGTGGCCAACGATTTGATGCCACTCGGTTACGAAGTGGTGCTGTTTGAAAAGCACGACAAACCCGGCGGCTTGATGCGCACCAACATCCCCTCCTTCCGCCTGCCGGAAAAAGTGCTGGTGGAAGAATGCGCCGCCATTCTGGATATGGGGGTTGATATCCGCTACAACTCGCCGGTGACCAGCATGAAAGCGTTGTTGGAACAGAATTTCGACGCCGTTTTCGTCGGCAGCGGAGCGCCGCGCGGCAAGGATTTGGAGCTCCCCGGCAGACAGGAAGCCGCCGCCAACATCCACATCGGCATCGACTGGCTCGAATCGATTGCCTTCGGACATATTGACAAAATCGGAGAAAAGGTCTTAATCATCGGCGTCGGCAACACGGCGATGGACTGCTGCCGTTCTTCGCGGCGCTTGGGCGGAATGGATATTAAGGTGATGGCCCGCCGCCCCCGCCAATTCTTCAAGGCCTCCCCGTGGGAGCTGGAGGACGCCGAGGAGGAAGGAATTGAAATCGTCATCAACCATGCCCCCAAACGCTTTGTGGTGGAAAACGGCAAACTGGTCGGGATGGAGTTCGAGCGGCTCGAATGGGATGCTGAAGCCAAAAATTCCAAAGTAGTCGACACCGTCTTTCTCCCGGCCGACGACGTAATCCTGGCCATCGGGCAGGAAACCGCCTTCCCCTGGATTGAGCGCAACATCGGCATTGAATTTGGCAAATACGACCTGCCGGTGGTGGATGAGAAAACCTTTATGTCCTCCCGCCCCGGCGTCTTTTTCGGCGGCGACGCCGCCTGGGGCCCCAAAAACATCATCTGGGCCGTCGCCCACGGCCACGAGGCCGCCATCTCCATCCACCAGTTCGTCCACGGCCAGCCGGTAACCCAGCGGCCGCCGCGCGGCTTGAATTTGATCAGCCAGAAAATGGGGCTCTCCGAGTGGAGCTACTCCAACGACTTCAACCCCGTCCATCGGCAGAAGATGAGCCACGTCGATTTGAAAAAGCGCTTCAGCGAGCTTTCCATCGAGGTGGAGTTGGGATTCTCGGCGGAGCAGACCGCCCGCGAAGTGGAACGCTGTTTGAACTGCGACATCCAGACCGTTTTCGAAGCCCCCCGCTGCATCGAGTGCGACGCCTGCATCGACGTCTGCCCCGTGCAGTGTTTGACCATCACCCCCAACGGCACCGAGGAGGAAATAAAATCCCGCCTCTCCGCCCCTTTTGCCAACCCGGAGCAGGCCTTGTTTGTGTCGGAGGATTTGCCCCAGACCAAACGGGTGATGGTGAAGGATGAAGACATATGCGTCCACTGCGGGTTGTGCGCGGAGCGCTGCCCCACCGCCGCCTGGGATATGCAGAAATCGGAAGTCATTTTACCCTATGCCGGAACTCTGAAATGGACCAGCGAGCCGATTCCCGTATAAACGATTTCGCCTTCAAGCTGGCCAATGTCAACGGCACCGGCTCCGCCTCCGCCAACGGGCTTTTGATGCAGGCCATCTTCCGGATGGGAATTCCGGTCTCCGGCAAAAATTTGTTCCCCTCCAACATTCAGGGGCTTCCGACCTGGTACGAAATCCGCGTGAACAAAGAAGGCCATACCTCCCGCGCCTTGGAATACGATTTGATGGTGGCGATGAACGCCCAGACCTATAGCCGCGATATCCGCGAAGTCCGCCCCGGCGGCTGGGTGCTCTACGATTCAAGTTGGCCCTTGGACAAGCGGCTCCACCGGGATGATGTCACCTTTTTAGGCGTCCCCTACGCCCAGCTTTGTATTCAAAATTTCAAGGAACCCCGCGAGCGGATTTTGATGAAAAATATTGCTTACACCGGCAGTTTGATAGCCCTTCTGGATATCGAAATGGGAGTGGTGGAGGAGTTGCTGCAGGAAACTTTCGGCAAAAAAAAAGCCCTCTTGGACTCCAATCACAAGGCCCTGCAGTTGGGCTTCGACTTCGCCAAAAAAAATCTGGAAACCCCGCTTCCTATCCGTGTGCAGCGGATGGACGCCAACGGCGGCAAAGTTCTAATCGACGGCAACACCGCCACCGCTTTGGGTGCGCTCTACGCGGGAGCGACGGTGGCCGCCTGGTATCCCATCACGCCCGCGACCTCCGTAATGGAAGCGTTCATGGGCTTCTGCAACCGCTATCGAAAAGACAAAACAGGAAAAAACAATTTTGCGATTTTGCAGGCCGAGGATGAACTGGCCGCCATCGGCATGGTCATCGGCGCCGGCTGGGCCGGCGCCCGGGCCTTCACCTCGACCGCCGGTCCGGGTCTCTCCTTGATGAACGAGTTTCTGGGGCTGGCCTACTATGCCGAAGTCCCCGCCGTCTTGGTGGATGTCCAGCGCGTCGGCCCCTCCACTGGAATGCCCACCCGCACCCAGCAGGCCGATTTGATGCTCGCCGCCTACGCCTCCCACGGCGATACCAAGCATATTTTGCTCTTTCCATCCGACCCCGCCGAGTGCTTCGAGTTCGCCGTAAAAGCATTCGATTTGGCGGAAAAATTCCAGACCCCCGTGATTTTGATGAGCGATTTGGACATCGGCATGAACGACTGGGTGGTGCCGGAGTTGAAATGGGACGACGGCTATAAGCCCGACCGCGGCCGCGTGCTCTCGCCGGAGGAGCTGGAAAAAATAAAAAGTTTCCACCGCTATTCCGACTGGGACGAAAATTTCGTCACCCCCCGCACCCTGCCCGGTTTTTCGGAAAAGGGGGCTTATCTGGCCCGCGGCTCCGGCCACAACCGCCTGGGGGGTTACACCGAACTGCCGGAGGAGTATCAGGACGTGCTCGACCGGTTGTTGGAAAAGCACAAGGCCGCCGCCAAGTTCATCCCACCCCCGATAATTGAGCGGAAGAAAAAAGCCAAGCTCTCCCTCGTTACGCTGGGGGGCTGCGACGCCGCCGTGCGCGAGGCGCTGGATATCCTCTCCACCCGTAAAATCGAGGCCGACTACATGCGTATTCGCGGTTTCCCCTTCGACGGCGCGGTGGAAAAATTCTTGAACGACCACGAAGTGAACTATATTGTCGAACAGAACCGCGACCACCAGTTGAAATCCTTGATTGCCGTGGAAACGAGCGTCCCCAAGCAGAAGCTGAAATCCCTGCTTTTCTACGGCGGCTTTCCTTTAAGTGCAAAACAAGTCGTGGACGGCCTCTTGAAAGCTCTCGGCAAACTGGATGGCAAAACTGTTCGCGAACTGCTGCCCGAAGGATTGCCAAAAGCACTAAGTGGAGCTGAAGGATGATGAACTAATGCCCTCGATAACCAAACCGATAGCCGCCCATCCCTCCCTCCAGCAAAACGAGTTGGGGATGACCATTCGCGACTACGAAGGCGCCATGTCCACGTTGTGCGCCGGCTGCGGGCACGATTCCATCACCGCCGCCTTGATTCGCGCCCTCTGGGAGCTTTCCCTAAAGCCGCACTTGATTGCCAAAATGAGCGGCATCGGCTGCTCCTCGAAGACGCCGACTTACTTCGCCTCCGGCGCCCACGGCTTCAACTCCGTCCATGGTAGAATGCCCGCCGTCGCCACCGGTGCCAACGCCGCCAACCGCGAACTCTACTATATCGGCATCTCCGGCGATGGCGACTCCCTCTCCATCGGCCTGGGGCAGATGTGCCACGCCATCCGCAGAAACCTTAGGATGCTCTACGTCATCGAAAACAACGGCGTTTATGGCCTGACCAAGGGGCAGTTTTCGGCGTCAGCCGATGTCGGCTCCAAGCTGAAAAAAGGGGAAGTGAACTTGATGGCCCCCATCGACCCGGTGATGCTCGGGCTTTCCATCGGCGCCACCTTCGTCGCCCGTTCCTTTTCCGGCGACAAACAACAGTTGGTCCCGATTTTAAAAGCCGGATTGAAGCACCGCGGGCTGGCGTTGGTGGACGTGATTTCTCCCTGCGTCACCTTCAACGACCACGAGGGCTCCACCAAAAGCTATTTGTACACCCGCAAGCACGAACAGCAGGTCGCCCAGGCCGATTTCGTCCCGCCTGCAAAAGAAATTTCCGCCCATGTTGGCGAAAATGGCGAAACCGTGGTTCCGATGCACGATGGCTCGCTGGTGCGCTTCTCGTCGGTTCCCGATGGCTACGACCCCACCGACCGCGCCAAGGTTTTCACCTACCTGCAGGAGCACCAAGCCAAAGGCGTCATCCCCACCGGCCTTTTGTATCTGGACGAGTCCGTGGGCGAAATGCACGAAATGATTGGCACTTCCGAAACCCCCCTCGTCAAGCTCCCCTTTTCCTCCCTCTGCCCCGGCTCAAAAGAGCTGGAAAAGCTGATGGAAGATTTCCGGTAAGAATCTTAAATCTTCAAAAACGACACCGTTTTGGTTGTGATTTTGTAAAAAAATAAAAAAAATCCCCTTCTCTATATTTTTATTCCTGCAAAATCGGGGGGATTTTGCAGGGGAAAACGCAACCTCTCCCTGACCCTCTCCTACAAGGAGAGGGGACAAGAAAGACGGAGATTAGAGATCAGAGATTAGTGATTCGTCCGCTCGTCACCTCCATTTAAAGACGATTATTTAAGGGAAGGGAGGGGCGGAGCGTACGCTCCGCCCCTTTTGCCTTTCCTTTTGACCCTTTTGGCTGCCCTTGGGTCTTAGGGCTTTGGGTTCGCGGGATTTGGGCGGCATGTGAAGGGGAGGCGCCACCTTCCCTTCAGTTCTATTGGGTTGGCTGCCTTCAAAGAGGCAGCTGCCCTGCGCCGCTTGCGCGGCGCTTTGGTGTTCTATTCCGGCTTTTTTTGGTT